>JAHDCN010000440.1 GCA_020629815.1 Verrucomicrobiota bacterium | reverse complement strand
GCTACCAGGGCTTCGATTGCGTCTTCGCAGCGCTCAAACTTGTGTGCACACACCATGTCTTTCTGGCGGGAAAGCACCCGGCCAACGGTGTTTCTCAAGGTCTCATTATCCTCCACGACCCACACCTTGGTAGGTTCCTTCGGGCCTTCGTCTTCGGCCTTTACGTCTTCCTCTACTGCTTCCTCACTCATAAATCAGGATACGGCTTTCGCCTTTTTCAAAGATGCCATGCCACCGGTAATTTTCATCCTTTATTGATACGTGATTAGGGCACGGGAACGGTTAATTGCACCGTAGTCCCCTCCGTTAGCGCACTTTTCACCTTTAAATTCGCTCCAATCGCCTGGGCTCGCATTCTCAGATTGCGCAAACCATTCCCCTCCCGGAACTCTTTGTCCAAGTTGTTGAAACCATCTCCATCATCCTGAATTTGCAGAAACAGCCGATTACGCGATGACTCAATCAGGATGTTTACATTGGCGGCATTGGCATGTTTTACGATGTTGTTCAGCACCTCTTTGAAGATCAGGAAAAAGTCCCGCTTAAATTCGAGCGGCAAGCGATCGTCGTTTACTTTTCCCGTTACTTCGAATTCATACTCATGCGCTCGCAGAAGCTTTGCAGCCGTTTCCCGAAAGCGCGTCAGCATCTCCTTCCAAGATTCTTCATCAGGTCGAATCAGCCAGACAATATCCCTCATCGACTCGATGGTTTTGTCAGCTGTTGACTTAATTTCTGTCAGTTCCTCAAGCACCAATTCAGGCTCGTCTGTCTCTGTTTTCCCAAGCTCGGCTAACAAAGCAATACTGGATAAATTACTTCCAATATCGTCATGCAGATCACTCGCAATTCGTTGCCGAAGATCTTCCAGATCCTTCCGTCTCCGCACCCGCCCTCTCGAAAGAGCTAGTAGCACGAAACCAAAAACTCCGGCAATACCCGCTCCCAGCCAGAGAAGGAATTGGGTAAATGTGCTATCACCGAGATCAACTCGCTGATTCTCTAAAGAAACCCATTTTCGCATCAAATCATTGCGACGATCAATGTTTCCAAGCCAGTCCTGATAGGTAGCTAATTTCGCACGACTGCTGAACCCATCGACCAAATACTCAGGCTTCCAACTCGCGTTACGCTGAGGATGAAGCGCTCTTACCGGCTTTCCAAATGCCACATTACGGTTTTCGGAGAAGACTAACATTTCGGCCAAAGCAAAAGACAATGGCCCTTTCTTCTTCGGGTCGGAGACAGAAAGTCTGACATACCTGCCGTAACCGTCATCGACCGGAATCGACAGCAAGTTGTTCCCAATATAGCCGATCTGTGTTGGACTAAACCGGCCCACCACATCTGCACGCCTCATGTCCGGCGAATCGGAAATCTCGATCGTAATCGGATAAGGAAATCGAACGGTAGGATCAGGAACGACTTCGGGAGAATCCGCCAGAACCAATCTCACTTCTTGAATTGGCATAGATTCTTCCAAATCAATTTGCACCCAGCTTTTCGCCACGCCGCCTTTGCTACTCGCACGGAAGCCGAGACTTTCGCTTCTCTCAGATCCATGAGGGATCCCCAGATTTGTGATCCCATCCGTGACAAACTCCGGTCTCCAAAGGTCCCGACTGCTGTTGGTTCGATCGAGTCCTTTCACCGGTCTATTCAGCGCAAGATTTCGATCACCTTTGATTACCATAACCTCCGCCAGTGCAAAGGCAGCATTGCTGGAAGGTCCACCGGAACGCCTCCAACTTTCGGTAGCGGATACCCGAATGTATCGACCTGCGAGACCACCCACAATTTTAAAGTAAGGCCAGCGCCGCGAAGCCTTGGGGTCCTCTGATCTGCCCTCAGCCATCGTCTCATAAGCCCGAAACTCTGGATCGTCTGAAATATCGATTCGAAACGCACGGGGAAACCCATATCCAAACACAGTCTGCCCATCTACTTCTGCGGTGACGGGAAATAGCGCAATTGCATCGGGCTCCTGGCGTCTTCCAAGATCGATCTGGATCCACTTCGGTCTTTGTTTGGTATTTCCACTATGATAGCCAAACGCATTCGAACGTGGAGTCTCCCGGTTGGAAATAGGCAGCGTATCCAGCTCTTCAAAAATCAACGACTGTTCCTCTTCGATATCTCGCAACTTCCGGTTAAACAAACGGGCAATCTTATCGGCATTTGTCTTCCGCGAGGAGACCACCGGATCAACCAAATCGGGCGGCACAGATTCCGGCAAATCCCGCCCGGCGCGCGCCTCTGGATTGATCTCAGTAAACGGCGATGACGATTGGGCACAGAGGTCCGTTGAGAAAATGGCCAGTAGAATGGCAGTTACCTCAAAGAATTTCCGCATTCTCACAACATAAGGCACCAACGGATTCAGGTCTAATGCAAGCCGCTACTTCTTTGTGGGGGCTCGCATCAGCCGTTTTTCATTCGTTCTGCGTTCAGAACCTCCGCCAACTCATCCGGCTTCATTCCGTAGGTATCGGGCAGCCCGGCTTCGTAGCCAGACAGCCCCTGATTAAACCTACGAATGCCCGAGGGGTGCTCTGCTCCGGGCCGGAAGTTGTAGCCGACAAAGGTGCCACCGGGTTCCAGTCGAAAAACGCCGAATTCAGAAA
>JAHDCN010000439.1 GCA_020629815.1 Verrucomicrobiota bacterium | reverse complement strand
CTGGTATTTCCGGTTGGCTTAAGGCTGGTGAGAAAACCGAAAAGCCTGACGACAAGGGTTAATTGGTTCTCCAACCAAACTTTTTCGAAAGACGGTCTCCGGAAACGGAGACCGTTTTTTTGTGGGTGCGAAGGGCCAGGTAATTCGTGCTAATGCCGCGAAATTCTGAAAATTCGTGTTAGCAAAAATTCAGATCAATTGCGGGTGGTCCTCAACACAAATGCGCTGCGCGCCACAAATGGACACGAATGATCACAAATTTTTTAGATGCAAGTTGTGCCTCGGAATCCATGTCTTCCCGCTAAATCCATCTGCATGGATTTACACGGATGAAACATAGATTCCATGGATTGCGAAGTCTGTAGTAACGAACCGTCCCTACTTCACACGCAACACTCCCTGCATCGCTACCCAGTGTCCGGGAAAGGTGCACAGATACGGGTAATCTCCCGGCTCTTTCGGTGCTCGAAAGTGAAGCACATGTTCCTTGCCGGGATTGATCACGGGAATCACAGCGACCACTTCTTCCAGATCGGGCACATAGTTTTTCTTTCCGGCATCGGGATCACTGACCATCTTGAATGACGCTTCGCCGACCTTTTTCGCGGCGCCGGGTTTCACCAACACGAGATTGTGCGGCATCACGTCGGTATTGCGTAATTTCCAGGCGAGCGGTTGTTCGGGGCTGACTTCAATCAGCTTTTGCGCGTATTGCAAACCTCCAATCGCATCGACCTGAATCGGTTTGGCGCCTTCCAGCGGTTTTCCGGTTTCGGCTTTCGCCTCCGATTCTTTTTCTGGAGCAGCCAGCCGCAGGGCAATGGCATTGGGTTTGTTGTTTCGCTCCGGAGCCAACCCTTTCCCTGAAAAGTAATTCCCCGGATACATAGGCGAAGCGAACAGGTCGGTTTTGAATTCATTTCCATCTTTCGCTTTCAGGTGCATGCGAATGTGCACCTGCATCACCGGCTCCATTGATGGCATTTCGACAAAGATTGACTTCCCTTCATCCAGAACACTCACCGAGCGAACTTTGAGCGGATCGTGACCAAGGCTTTTTGGATTTCGGGCGGAAAATTCTGGAGAGCCGTAGCGCTTGGCATACTCGTAATTCCAGGCGTGAGCAAAGTAGCGTGAGGTTTCGCCAGCGGATTGGGTATCGAGTGCGGTGGGAAAATCGATGCGAATGCCGTTGTTGTGAACCTGAAATCCGGAGGGCTTGTAGACGGCCTTGCCCGTGTAACGCACTCGGTGAAAACAGCCGTCCTTCACGGAGTAGTCGCCCCAGCCATCGAGCCCGACACAATACAGTTGCCCATCCTGTGGGTGAAAGGCACCTCGCATCGATCCCGACAGAAATTCTCCTTCGAGCGGAACGACGGCTCCCTGTGGGCGGGCACCTGACTCGTCGCGAAGGATCAGGTAATGCAAACCGGAACCGTAGCTCAGGCCCACGTGATTGCCGGCAAACGGTCCCCATTTTTCGCTGCGAATCTCGACCATGCCGCCAGTGGAATTATCAACACCCCGGGGAATGAAGCAAAGTGGCGCTGCAATCGTCCCCGCTTTGCCGTCCTTGGTTGGTAGACCATAAAACTCGCCTTTGTTCACCTCGATAATTGCCGAGGTAGGCGTCCAGGTTCCCTCCTGAGGAGCCACCCAGAAATAGTCTTTGGATCCTCCGATCCCCATGCAGTTGCGAACGCCCCAGCCCTGCAGTGATGTCTTTCTATCAGTGCCTGTGCGCAGGATGCTTTCGCGCTGGGTAAAATGAAACGCACCATCGCCGGTTCGATGCAGGCCGAAGGTATGAGTGTGACTGCGATCATAACCGCCGAAGTCATTGGCGTAGTTTTCGTAAAAGTCAGCCTCGCCGTCATTGTTTTGGTCGTGCAGACGATAGATCTGTCCGCGGTCCAAAACGAAGATTCCATCGTCGTCGACATGAATGCCAATCGGTTGGTTCAAGCCGGTGGCGAAGCGTCGCCAGGTGACCGATTGCAAATCATCGGTGATCCCCGAGACCTTCCAGACATCTCCCAGTAGGGTGCAAGCCAAAGCCTCACCGTTAGGCAAAAAGGCCAGACCACTCAGCTGCATCACAACCTGGTAAGGATTGTCATAGGGAACGGGCAGCGTATCGACGATGTAAGAAGAATCGGGCATGGGCTTGCCCATTTTTCCCGGGACTTTCAGCTCCTTCTTCCAGCGGCGCTCTGGCTTCCGGGGGAGACTCAGGCTCTTCTCTGCCTTTGAATCGGACTCTTTCCCGTCTTGTTGCGAAACAGCGATCACCACATGGGCATCTGCGGATACTTTGCTCAGACGAAGCGAGTTCCCTTCGATTTGGGCTTCCATTCCGTTTGTGGAAACGACACGACTGGACTTACCGGACAACAAAGCGATTTCCAATTGCTCCGTTGCTTTGGCCACATCAAGGCGGCGATACAGGGTGTCGCCAACTGCCACCGGCTCGTCAAACACTGGGATGCCTCCGATTTCGTAGTGAAACACGATCCGCTTTCCGTAGCGGGAAAACCCGAGGTAACGACCACCCTTCGGCATGGTCGCTGATTCTGCTAACACGATAGGCTTCCCATCCAAGTGGGCATTGCGGGACGTGCCCCAGCGGAATCCGT
>JAHDCN010000438.1 GCA_020629815.1 Verrucomicrobiota bacterium | reverse complement strand
TAGCGATGACTCATCTAGGGGAGGAGTAGAGAGGTGAGAGTGGAGGAGATTCCCCTTTCACCACTTCAACAATCAAAATTCATCACACGGCAATCATCAATCCCAACATGATTCGTAAATTTCTTAGGAGCTGCAAAGAATCCAGCCTCCCGCCTCTCCCCTCTCTCCTCCTCCCCTTCCTGCTGCTTCTCACTGCCACCACACAGGCAAGATTTGGCGATAAAAACACAGTTCACTACGTCTTTCCTCAGGTCGGTCAGCAAGGGACCGAAGTGGAGGTTTGGATGGAGGGTTTTGCGCTCGAGACCGCAGAGCAAGTTCTGTTTTACCAACCGGGCATCACCTGTACGAAAATTGAGCCGCTTTCAGAAACGCCCAATCACCAACACACCGGGCGCACGGACAAGGTCGAACCGGGCCTCGCCATCAAAGCCACTTTCCGAATCGAAAAGGATGCGCCGCTCGGAGAATACTTCTTCCGTGTCCGGACCAAGGAGAAGCTTTCAGAAATCCTCAGCTTTTGGGTCACCGCCTTCCCTGTCGTTTTCGAAGAAAACAATCTGATCGATACCGACGAACATCGCAACGACACACCCGAGACTGCACAGGTCATTCCGTTTGGCTGCACAGTTGTTGGCTATCAGCCCAGCGGTCCGCCCAACGACATCGATCTCTACAAGCTGAAGCTCAATAAAGACCAGCTATGCACCCTGCAAATAATTAGCGCCCGACTCGGCACCTATCACTACGCCGGGCTCACCGACATGGCGATTGTAGTGCGAGATCCGAAGGGCAAACGAGTCGCCCGCTCGGATGATACGGCGCTGCTGGCTCAAGACCCATTTGTTTCCTTTCGAGCTCCGGAGGCCGGCGAGTATTTGATCGAGGTGCGTCAGCAGATGGACTACGAAACCCTGATGCGTCACTACGCCTTGCATGTTTCGGATTTCCCCCGACCGACAGTGACCTATCCTCTTGGTGGGAAAACCGGCGAAGCTCTCGACCTTCAGGTGTTTTACGCGGATGGCAGTCGCAGCAAGCTGACAGCGAAACTCCCGACTCAAGTAGGCGATTTCGAGGCTGCGCTTCGCCCCATCAACGAGCTCGCAAAATTCGAGAAACCGCTGCCCGCTCCCAACCTGCTCAAGGTTTCCGATTTCGGAAATGTGTTTCAGAAAGAAGGACATTCTTCTCCCGAGAAAGCCCAGCCTATAGGACAGTCACTGCCAGTCGCACTGAATGGCATCATTAGCAAAGAAGGCGAAAAAGACTGGTATCGGTTTTCAGCGAAAAAAGGCGAGCGCTACCGGGTGCGCGCGTATTCGCGAACGCTTGGCTCACCGCTGGATCCGCTGGTCTGGATCAAACCGGCAGAGGGAAATCCCAGCTCGAAAACCTGGGAAGAAGACGACTCGATCTGGGACGGCCACGACTGGGAAGGCCATCACTATCGTCATCAGGTCAAAGACAGGCTCGATGCAATCTTCATGTTTGAGCCCGACCACGACGGCGACTATGTGATCGGCATTGGCGACACCCGCCGGGAGTTTGGCGAGGACTACATTTATCGCCTGGAAATCCAGCCACACCACGACAGCCTCTTTGTTTACAACCAGCAATACCCCTCGCAATCCTCGATTGTCCGCGACAACATTGGCATCCACCGGGGCGCATTGGTCGCCCGCCCGATTGGAGTGCAAAACGGATTCGGCTCGCTCTACGATGGACCTCTTACACTGGAGGCAAAAGGACTACCCAAAGGCGTCGAATTTATTTGCCCGACCTTCACCAAAAACGATCTGGTGATCCTTGGCCTGTTCAAAGCCAGTGCCGATGCGAAGTTTGATGCCGGTCTGGTGGAGCTGGTCCCGAAGGCTTTGGAGAAAGGTGTCACTCTAAAGGGCGGCATCGCAGAAACTACCAATGCCACCGATCGACGCGGCGATTTCGCCATGGTCTTCAACCGGACGCGCAAGTTCGCCTGGGCCGTTCTCGAAGAAGCGCCTTTTGAGATCGCCCTCGCTCAGCCCCGCATCGGTCTGGCGAAAAATGCCGAGCTCGATCTGAAAGTCGATGTGAAACGAAAGGGCGATTTTAAGGGTGCTATCTACCTTGAAATGGATTGGCTTCCCACTGGAGTGACCAAGCAGCCGCCTCTGATCATTCCCGAAGGTGAGACAGTCGGATACTACAAACTGTCTGCCACCAACGTCGCAAAAGACGGCACCTATCAGCTGTCCATTACTGCCCGCGAAAACGAAGGCGGCAATCCGCGCAACGGCATCGGTTATCACTACATTGCATCGAATCCGATACAGGTGCAGGTGCTCGATCCCTACCTGACCATCGATCTTGAACGTTCCGCCATCGAGCAGGGAAAAGTCGGCAAACTGGCCGGCAAGGTCAATCACCTGAGAAAGTTTGAAGGCGAAGCCAGCGCCCGACTCCTGCGTCTTCCTACCGGGGTCGAGTTGGTCAAAGAACCCAAACTCAAATCCAGCGATCAAACAATCGAGTTCGAGATCAAAGTCGCCGCCGATGCTCTCGTTGGACAATACAAAGAAATCTCCTGCGCGATTGCCATTAGCGATGCAGGACAAGTGATTGAGCAACAGAGTGGCGATGGAGTTTTGCGGGTGGATGCG
>JAHDCN010000437.1 GCA_020629815.1 Verrucomicrobiota bacterium | reverse complement strand
ATCAACATAACGAATGATCGGGGCTGAACTGCTTTCATCTTCGGCATCCTCTTCCGAAATCGATGCAATCTCTTCCCGAATCTGACGCAAGGCATCACTCTCTCCTGCTCCTTTGCCCCCTTCTCCATCGCCACCTCCGCCGTAGTAGAAGGTATCAATCAGAGACGCAATCTGTTCGGGCGGCGCTACGGCAGGAATGATCTGGGTGTTCAGAGAAAACGAAAGCTCCTCCAAATTCTGCGGGTCGAGCGGATTGGCAATCGCGACCTGTAAGCCCTCTTCCGTAAACTGAATCGGGAAGGCTTGATATAATTTCGCAGTACCCGCAGGCACCGTTTTTAAAATCTGGGGAGCAGGCTCAAACCCGGTTAAATCGTAGTATTCGCCACCGATGTCTTGAGCCACCAGCTGAAAAAGCTGGTCTCGTTGAATCACGCCCAAGGCTTCGATTCCCGCTGTCGGGTCCGGTCCAGTCCCACGGACGGACTGAACCATTTCGTCTCGCTGGGTGTCGTCGACTAACCCCCGGGATATCAAAAGATCAATTACACTTTCTGCTGTCATTCCTGATCAAAATTTTCTTAATTGCCACCCCACGGATCAATCGGAGTCCGCCATTGTGACTCGCATTACCTCGCTCGCCGTGGTTAGACCCGCGAGCACCTTTCGGACACCGTCTTCACGGAGCGTCCTCATGCCTAACTCCCGCGCCCTCTTTCTTAGCTGCGGAGTAGATTCATCACCATTAATCAGGAGCCTTACTTCCTCAGTGATATTGAAAACTTCAAACAAACCCATACGGCCTTTGTAGCCCGTCATGCGACAAGTTCGGCAACCTTGTCCAACCTTCAGCTCAGCACCGGCAAGTTGCTCAGTCGTTAGGCTCAACCCGCGAATCTCTTTTTCGGTCATTTCGCCGTCGCCTGAACAATCCGGACATATTTTCCGCACAAGACGCTGGGCCATCATCGAACGAACCGCACTGGCGATAAGGAATTTTTTCACTCCAATATCAGCCAATCGAGCGACCGCCGATGGCGCATCGTTCGTGTGCAAAGTAGAGAACACCAAGTGACCGGTAAGCGATGCATTGATCGCAATCGAAGCCGTCTCCAAATCTCGAATCTCCCCGATCATGATGATGTTCGGCGCCTGACGCAGAATCGAGCGAAGCGCTGCAGCAAACGTCATCCCGATTGACTCTTTCACCTGAACCTGATTAATCCCGGATAGCAAGTATTCGACCGGATCCTCCACCGTGATAATCTTCCGGTCAGGTTTGTTGATCGCATTCAGACAGGCATAAAGCGTAGTCGTTTTACCGGATCCAGTGGGCCCGGTCACCAAAATAATTCCGTCAGGCAATCGAATCAATTCATCGAAAGTAGCCTGGTCGTCTGTGAAAAATCCCAACTGGGGCAGCCCAAGCGTGAGCGAGCTCTTATCAAGAATACGCATCACCACGCTCTCATTCCCATCTGATGTTGGAATCGTGGACACACGAAGATCCAACTCACCGGATCCGAACTTCGCCTGAATCCTGCCATCCTGAGGCAACCGCTTCTCCGCAATTGCCATGGTGCCAGTCATGATCTTAATCCGGGAAATGATGGAAGGCAGCAAACTCAAGGGATGGCTCTGGACTTTGTGCAGCGCACCGTCAATCCGGTAGCGAACCCGAACTTCTTCCTCCATCGGCTCGATGTGGATATCGGAAGCACGGTTTTCATAAGCCTCCTGCAAAATGGAATAAACCATCTTGATCACCGGAGCGTCACCCCCTTCTTCATCCCCCTCCACCCCGGCTGCCATCACCGCAGTAGAGCCCAGCTTGCGAAGCTGATTATCATCAAGTTCGGACGAGTAAAAATCCAGCTGCCTTTGCTTGATCGACGAGTCCGACGCACAAACAAATTCCGGTTCTTCGGTGAGAACATGGCGCACTGAGTCGAGCGCATCAAAGTCGAGCGGATCTGTCACTGCGATCACCAGACCATTACCCGTGTTCGCAATCGGCACAATGCCATATCGAACTGCGACATCTGCCTCTACCATTTCACCCAGCGATGGATCGATATCCATTTTGCGCAGATCGACGAACTCCATTCCGGAATTCACCGCCAGCGTCTGGGCGATTTGGTCTTCAGAAACTTTCCCCTGGCTGACCAATGCCTCCAGTGTCGTCTCCTGAGACTTTTTCTTATGAGCAACATCGTCCAAAGCTGCCTGATCGACTAGGCTGGCTTCCTGAAGAAGTTGGATGAGGTAATTTTCGTTCGTGTACAAAACTAAAACGTGTTGATTGAAAAACGACCCGGGCAAACCCGGCTCCGACCATCGCAGAAAGGCTGACACAGTCGGCAATGGTTTGGCGAGACTAGAGGAAACGTTTCAAAACGAAAAGGGAAAAATACCGCGAATTTTCGCGTTTTTTGTCACGCTGGGGATAGGACTTTTACTCAAACCATGTTTCACGCCGAGACTTCATCCCGAACCTTCTTCGGCAACCCTTTTATCACCAACTGATACGAGTGAATTACCAACTCTTTCACGAGAGCCGAAGGAAGCGAACCATCCAATAAAACGGTATTCCAATGTTTCTTGTTCATGTGATAGCCAGGCAAAACAGCATCGTGTTGAGATCGCAACTCTAC
>JAHDCN010000436.1 GCA_020629815.1 Verrucomicrobiota bacterium | reverse complement strand
AGCTTTTCATTGATCTGTTTTCGCAGGGCGATGTCTTCTTTGAGTTCGAGAATGGTTGTCGCGACAAAAGGGAGGTCAGGTTCGTTGAGTTCTTTGCGCAAGCCCTCAATCATCGTTTTCAGCTTGTCTGAGTAGACATCAATTCGCTCGGGTTTCGCATCTGCCTCCCCCTGCAACCATATCGCACCAACGATTCTGGTTTTACCCTTCGGGCCTGCTTCGATCGCAAGCCGGGCTCGACGAACGGCGTCTTCATATAATCTCGCTCCGGGTTGCCAGATCGCAATCTGACTGCCGCCAACCGCGCAGGGGATGAGGCCGATTCGAGTTCGCGGAGATTTCTTTGCCATGGCCTGTCCGAAGGCAAGACCGGGACCAACGCCGGCGTTGTCATGGCCTTTGAAGGTTTTCGGGTCACCGACCAGATGCAGAGGATGACGCGCCAGAAACCATCCATCCGTCTTTTTGTGCACCATCACAATTTGCGAATCTCTAAGCGGCTCTTCCGGCATCACGCCGCGACCTTTCATATTCGATTGTCCCATGAGAAGATAGAGATCGAGCTGCTCGAACGCATCAGGCAACGCGCCGATCTCAACAGACTCCAATGGCGGTTTTGTCGGAGGCGGAGTGGTGGCGCGCTTTTTCTTTTCTGTCGTGGATTGGGCATTCGCTGCAGGGAACAGGAGAAAGAAAGCCGCAGCCAGACAGAGTGTGAATGGAAGTTTCATTCGTCATGATAAACAGACAAATGGGATCAATCCAATAACCGATACGGCGCGTTTTTCACTTTCACGGGTATTGCCAAGTAGGCGTCAGCTTCGTAACCTTCGGACATGAGATTCTTCATTCCTGCTGTCTTTTGCGCACTGCTTGCTGTTTTCCCGATTGCTTCCGATGCGGTCGAAGTGAAGTTCACACCGATTTATGAGAACATTGAGTTGGAGCGACCTGTGTCCCTGATCGTTCCGCCCGATGGCAGCAACCGTCGTTTCCTGGTCGAGCAGACCGGCAAGATTAAGATTTTGCCCACTGACGAATCTGCCAATGAGGCGGAGGTGTTTCTCGATACTACGAAGCTGATCGGTGTGGAAAAAGATTTCGAAGAAGGCCTGCTGGGTCTGGCCTTTCACCCCAAATACAAAGACAACGGCAAGTTTTACCTGACCATGTCGCGTCAGGGACCAAAGCGCCTGGTAGTGAGTGAATTCTCCGTATCGAAGGATAACGCGAATGCCGGCGATCCGGCAAGTGAACGGGTGCTGATGGAAATCCAGCAGCCGGAGTGGAACCACAATTCCGGCAACCTGTTTTTTCATCCGAAGGATGGCATGCTCTACATCTGCGTTGGTGACGGTGGCATGAAAAACGGGGTTTTCATGCTGGCGCAAAAGCTCACCCGCCGGAACGGCAAGGTGCTGCGTATCGATGTCGATTCCAAATCTCAAGGGCGAGCCTACGGAATTCCTGCAGATAACCCATTCGTCGACGAAGAAAATGCCTGCCCGGAAATCTGGGCTCTCGGACTGCGCAACCCCTGGGGTGCCTGGGTCGATGAAAAGACCGGTTTGTTTTACCTCGCTGACGTCGGTCAGGATCTCTACGAGGAAATCAACATCATGGAAAGCGGTGGAAACTACGGCTGGGAACACCGCGAGGGATTCCACGAATTCGCTGCGCGCAATGCCCTGATGGCTGCGCTCGGTCGCAAGCCCGGACCTCCCGAAGGAGCGGTCTTCATTGATCCGATCCACGAATACTCCCGTGGCGATGGACTTAGTATTACCGGTGGATTTGTCTATCGCGGCAAAAACAAAGCACTCGATGGCCACTACCTCTACGGCGACTGGCGCCTCGGAAACATCTGGGCACTGCACTACGATGCAGAGAAAAAAGAAGTGACCGCCAATCACCAACTCTACAAACCGGAGGATCCGAGAAACCCGCTGGTGCAGCCAACCGGTTTTTATCCGGATGAGAATGGCGAAGCAATTGTGCTGGGTTGGAAAGGCGAAGCGTTTCGGATTGAGGCGAAGTAGGGCGCCTCGATGGAGCTGCAGGAGATTATTGAAGTCGTCCTAAACGGGCTTTTTCAGAGCAAGTCCGTTTGGATTGGCGGAGCTATAGGCTTGGTTTGCGGATTCCTGATTGCTGTCATCGGCTTCGTTCTGTTTTGTCGCTGGTTTCGTCAGCGAGACTGGTCTCTATTGCAGCCAAAGGAAGAGATTCTGCGTACTGCTTGCATCGTCCTCACGTTTGTTTTCATGGTGCCGGCAATTTGCACCTGCGGTGCGGTGATTGGCGCAGGCTCCGGTGCGCACCACGCCATCGATAAAAGTGGAATTGTCGAAAAAGCCACCGTGGCAGCATTCAGCCCAATTGGCCCACCGCTGATTGATGCACTGGGCAACGAGAGCCTGTCTGACCACAATGCACTATCGATGAAGGCCCTGACCAAGTATGTGAATGAGGTCGATGATCAGGCGCTGAGTTATGCTCGTGAATCATTGGCTAAGGGCCTGGAAAGATTGCCCTCCGGCGTTTCAGCAATCGGAAAATATCTAATCGATTGGCTTGCCCGCACCCAAACCAGCAAGGTAATGTCGAAGGCGACCAGCGTGCTCGATAAATTGCATGAGGGAGGTAAAGAAAGCG
>JAHDCN010000435.1:1192-2660 GCA_020629815.1 Verrucomicrobiota bacterium | reverse complement strand
ACGAAGTACTTCTCCTGCCACTCTTTCCAGTAATGCTCGATCTGGTCGCGGGAGTCACTCACACGGATTTCGTGCTGCAACGGGTCTTTCCGACTGGGACTGTAATCGGTGAGGTGAATCACATAGGCAGGATAATCCCGGGACTCCTCTTCCTTGTTGGTCTTCCACACTATGATCTTGCGAACCATGGTCGAACCGCGCAGATCCTTGGTTGCAACTTTGCGCTTGAGAATCTCGCTGGCCGGAAGCTCCAGGTCCTCCGCTGAGGTATTCAGCTCAGGAATCTCGACCACATCGGACAACTGGGAAATTCGGACATCATCAGGATCAGCCTCTTTATCATCCCGCATGCGCAGATACTGCGGGGAAATGATACTGCACAACGGCAAGCGACGAACTCCTTCCCACTTCTCTGCCTCTTCATTCCACTCCAGCACCATCTTGTCGATCGTGCTGCCGCGTGAGGTCCGCGAAATGAGATCCAGACAGGAAATTTCAACCACCAGCCCTGGACGCAACATCCGATAGGCAACGCGGTCGGAGTTTACTTCGACGAAATCACTGTCAACGACCTGCGACTCCAGATCTTTCAGAATGGTCGCTCTTTCCTCTTCGGAAAAGCCACCACCGACCCGACTGACCAGCTGAAACATTCCATCGGGGCGCACAATCGCCAACAACAGATCATGCAGCAGCCCGGCGCGATCATCGATGCTTTCAGTAAAACCGATCACCGCCAGATCGAGAGTATGCCTCGGCTTGATCTTGAAAACACCGGCGCTGTCACTGCGCACGACCACTCCTTCGGCTCCCTGATTATCTACCCAGTCATCGAAAATTTTCAGCACACCTTTGGATCCATCTGCTGCAACTGTCTCGACCGGATGCACCAGCGAGCCACCGCCAAAGATTTCTCCCATTTTCTCCAGCGCATCGCCGTAGCGCATCGAGAGATCTGTGCCGTCGACATCATACAAATTGAAAACACCAAAGGCGAGGCTACCGACTTCGTCTTCATTCTCCGGAGCGCGAGCCACCCGCGTCACATCGTGCACCCGGGGGCGGTTTCCATCGGTTCTCTGCACATACAGTTCTCCACCAATCAAGGCACTTTCGATCCCCGCTTTTTCCAGCGCTGCTGCCGCCTCTTCATGAAAAGGGGCTCCCGTCCGAATCGTTCCTCCCGGATTAAGGGAAAAGGCGGGCTGTCCCTTGCGGTAAACCAGACAGGTGAATTCCCCATCGATCTTCCGACTGACGGAATAATCTCCGGAAGGAATCTTCCGGACTGCCGCTTCACGATCCAGAGCAATCATCATTTGCCCGAGTTGGCGACGTCGCATTCGCACCTCCTGCAAAACAGAAGGATCCAGCAGGGCTTCGCCAGCCTTCCCTGTGAGGTATTTGCCCACCTTCGCAGTGAGCGCATCGGTATTCAGTAAATCGCTCACTTCTTACCTTTCTTTTT
>JAHDCN010000435.1:0-1092 GCA_020629815.1 Verrucomicrobiota bacterium | reverse complement strand
CGCGGACGTTTCTCTTTTTCAGAACCATCCGGTGCCCGAACAATTTCATTCTGTTCGATCCGGTAGACGACTTCATCTTCTCCGCTGACATAAACGCGCGAAGTATCCCAAAGAAAAGAACCGAACTTCTCCACATCGACTTCGGGATCACCATCGACTAAAGCCTGGGCGAATTTGGCAACGTCCCCCTTGTGTTGTTCCAGTAAGCTTTCGTAGTCCTGATCAATCGTCGCCTTCAAGACTTTCCGTGTATAGGCAGGCGCGCCGTCGGGGTCGACGTAGCGCATCGTCGCCTGACGCTTCATACTCTCGGCCTTCACCACCGCATCGCGTTTGCGGCTGTCACTGATATTTAGATTCGGCATCTCTTACATCATTTCAAAATCAAAGTCGGAACCGCTCTCTGCTTCGGCTTCCTCCGCTTCACTGGTTCCACTACCGGCCTGTTCCAGTCCGATGAACTGGAATTCATTTTCCTCTCCCACCAACAGCCAGATGGTGTCGTCGGCTCCCTTTAAAACAAAAGCCGTGTCCGGATCAACCCCGCCCCGATAGCTGAACGCGACCCGGAAAATGCCGCCATCCTCGATCTCCTTGCGAAACGCCGGATCAAACTCCTCTGATTCCAGCGCATAACAAAGTCGGATCGAGTGATCCAAAAATTCTTCAATCGAAACCCGCCACGAAAGTTCGGTTGGCTTACTGAAACTCGATTCCACCTCCGGCAGTTCGTTGCCTTCCAAATCCACCGCTACCAAATCGCCCCGATCCACCCAGGAGCCCTCATCATTGACGTAGCCAAACGCCGTGCCGCCGTAGGGAATTAGCGTCTTTCCATCCCCGGCCAGAGTAGCCAATCCGCACTTGCGGCCTTCGGCATCGAGCGTCTCTACATCGACCGAGCCATAGAGTTTGGTTCGGTCCACTTTGTGAATAGCGGCGTGAAAAGAGTTTCCCTTAAAGACGAATTCCAATTTACGAGGCATCTCGCTCCAAGTGTAACCGATTCACGCTGAGCTTTCAGCATTTTTTCCGGTCTTACATGGTAGCACAGGCACTCCTGCCTGTGGAAACCCGCCATGCATTCACACA
>JAHDCN010000434.1 GCA_020629815.1 Verrucomicrobiota bacterium | reverse complement strand
TCTGGGGGCGTGTGAAAGATCTCCGTGATGCGCAACTCGATCAGGCGGTAGCGGAAACCAATCTGTATGAATGGTCGCGTCTTTCGATTGCAGCTTCGGTGGCCAAGACTTCGCTAGAGGTGGTTGAATCGCGATTACAAATCAATCTTTCGAAAAAGAATCTAAAGAGCCTGGAAACCAATCTGGCGATTCTCGATTCGAAGCTGGAAGCTGGTGATGCTGATGATCGAACCGCCTTGGAGATCAGCTTGAGCCGCTCTGATGTGGCACGAGCGAAATCCGGTATACTGGTCGAGGAAAGACAGATCGATACTGCTCGCCGGAGATTGGAAGCCCTGCTGGGAAGGTATCCGAAAGGGCAGGTGGATGGTTTGAAGTCCCTACCGAAAATCAGCCGCAAAG
The DNA here is from genome assembly GCA_020629815.1 of Verrucomicrobiota bacterium. GTDB lineage: Bacteria > Verrucomicrobiota > Verrucomicrobiia > Verrucomicrobiales > DEV007 > Arctic95D-9. Next base: position 2,265 of record JAHDCN010000434.1, on the reverse strand, counting down.
TTCCCGCTGGTTTACCCAGTCAATTGCTGCTGCGGCGTCCCGACATTCTGGCTGCTGAAGCGGAAGTAGACTCTCAGTTGAAGACTCTGTCTGCATCCAGAAAGGCGTTGCTTCCGGCGATTCGACTCACGGCTGGAGTGGGCACCAGCACCACGAGTGAGTTTGATCAATTGTTCAATATCAATAACCTGGTCTGGAATATCGGAGCCAACCTTTCCCGTCCGGTGTATGACAGCGGGCGCCTGCAATCGAATATTCGGCTGGATGCGATGCGGCTCGAGGCACTCACTGCTGATTACGCTGACAGCACGTTGGTCGCTTTTCGCGAGGTGGAAACCGCTTTGTCGTCAGAAGGCTATTTGAGAAAACAGATTTCCACTTTGGAAACTGCTGTGGTAGAAGCTCGCCGGGCGGAGGAACTTAGCCTTAGTCAGTATGAGAAGGGACTCGTCGATATCATAACTCTCTTGCAGTCCCAGCGTCGCTACTTCGATTCTCAAAGCAATTTGCTCAATGCTCAGCTGCAGCTGCTACTCAATCGCGTTGATCTCTATCTGGCTCTTGGTGGAGACTTCGACACGAAGGCGATCAGCAAGTGACGGGAATCACGCCACCGTTTTTTCTCGCAGAAATTTTGCCTTCCGCCTAGCGTCACGGGCATGAAGAAAGCATCCGCCTCACGTCGAAAATTTTTGGGAACAACTGCAACGGCTCTGGCCGGTTTTTCTATTACCGGTTGTAAGCAGGCCGCCGCCCCGCGTCGCAGTTCGGGAATTTTTATTGGGGAAGGCGATCACAAATACGAAGTGATCCACGATTGGTGCACACTACCGGAACCGTATACCTGGCAGACGTCCCACAATGTAGCGGTGGATAGCAGCAACAACCTGTATGTGATCCACGAAGGCCGTGCGGATCAGAAAGAGCATCCGTCGATTTTCGTGTTCGATGAAAATGGTCAATTTATCCGGGCTTTTGGCAGTGAGTTTCAGGGTGGGGGACATGGTCTCGAAGTGCGCCAAGAAGGCAGCGAGGAGTTTCTCTACGTCACCGGTTATCAGCACCTGAAAAATTTCAAGAAGATGACCCTGACGGGTGAAACAGTTTGGGAAAAGCGGGCGCCAATGGAGTCCGGGATTTACGCGGAAGGCGAAGACACCAAACCGGAAAAAGTATGGGGACGGGATCGCTTCATGCCGACCAACTTTGCTTTTCTAGACGATGGTGGATTTGTCCTCGCGGATGGCTACGGCGGGCATTGCCTGCATCGCTATGACAAAGATGGGAAGTGGACGGCGAAAATTGGTAAGTCGGGAAAAGCCGATGGTGAGTTCAATACACCCCACGGCTTGTGGATCGATAAGAGGGCAGGGGAGGAAACGATCGTAGTGGCCGACCGCGCCAACGCCCGGATGCAATGGTTCAAGCCCGACGGTGCCCATCTCAAAACAGTGGATGGGTTGATTCTTCCGGCCAATGTCGATGCTTTTGGTGATACCCTGCTGGTTCCCGATCTCAGCGCCCGCATTACTTTAATCGACAAGGAAGATAACCTGATTCACCTCGGCGAAGATGAGGCCTGGCGCCAGGAGGTGATGAAAGATAAAAAGGCGATGCGCCGGACACCCGAAGGCTGGCAGGGCGGTAAGTTTGTTCATCCGCACGATGCCTGCTTCGACAAAAACGGAGACATCTTCATTGCCGAGTGGGTGCAAACGGGGCGGATCACGAAACTGCAAAAGGTTTAGGTAGTTTTGCTGGTATGGCGACACCGCGCCGAGAAGAAGGCGACTTCGTCGAGGGAATCTTTAACTACTGTGATCGGTGGTGTGAGCGCTGCCCGATGACAACTCGCTGTCGTCAGTATGCGATGGAATGCGCGCGCGATGCCATGAATGCTGATGGTAGCGGTGAAGGTGACTCGGCTGAGTTCATGAGCGCATTAATGCCCGAACGGGAGGATGAGAGTGAAGGTTTTGAGGGATGGAATCCAGGCGAATCAGATGTGTTTGCATCGGATACTGATGACGAAGTCGATTTAGAAGAATATTTGCGGGAACGCCGCAAGATTGATAGTAAGACTGAGGCTACACTCTGTGTAGTTTTAGCCGGACGCTACCTGAAGGATACCCGCCGCTGGATGCGTGAATGGGAAATTCTGGTGGAGAAAATCGGAGAGCCTGCGTTGGAGCCTATCGCTATTATCAATTGGTATTGCTATCAGATCAGCGTCAAACTTAAGCGGGCAATTAGTAGCAAGTTCGA
>JAHDCN010000433.1 GCA_020629815.1 Verrucomicrobiota bacterium | reverse complement strand
CCGAAGTGCACTCCGGCCTCGACGAGTTCAGTAAGAAGTTCGTTAGACATGTTATTTTGGGTGGCAACCTTTTATCAGGAATACCTGTATGTTTCGGGAACACCTTCGAGTTGGTAATCAATCCGCCCCTGTTTGTTCCCTGTTGCCAAGGTTCTCGAAGGCCAAAAAGCGGAGCGGGACTTAACGCGATTTTCGCGAAATTGCAAGGGGGGAAATTCGGACGCCTTTGAGCTGCCAAATCAAGGCCTATGGCAGACTGATTCCTATCGCCTGCAACTGCTTCTCTGCCTGAGGAGCCCAGCCCCGGTTTGCGACTGGGCTGGCCGGGCTGGGATGAAGGATTTTGTCGATGGTAGCAGAGAACCCATGCGCCTTGGAGATTCGTTTCAGACCGGTTTCGGCGTAGGCACCCACCCCGATCAGGTATTCCGGTTTCATCAGCTCAATGTGCCGGGCTAGATAATCATCGCAAGCTGCATTGACCTCTTTCATTTCAGCCTTGGGTAGCTTGTCCGGCGTCCGGTTTTTGCCACTCTCTTCCATCCAGACCAACGGGCAATAGTTCACCACGTAGTAGTCCGCAAAAAACGTTTCAGCTTGAGGAAACTTCTCTGCAAAGTATCCCCATAATCTCCTGCCACTGACTTCAGATTTTTGGCAATCAAAGCCCTCGATCGGTCGCTTTGGATGTTCGTTATCGGGTTTCTCTACCGCTGCGGAAACTCCCATCCAGTCGCGGACCAGGGAAATTTCGCCAAATGGCACTCCGGTCTGAGCCATTCCCCAGGGACCCGGATTCATCCCCATCATCAGCACTTTTTTCTGAGAGGCACCGTAGCGCTTCACATACTTTTCATGTGAGGACCTGGCGTAGATCAACGGATTGTAGACGTGAGTGACCGGCTCAGAAAAATTCAACGGAGCCAACTTTTCGCAAAGTGCATCCGTCGCTGCTAGAATCTCTTTTGCTACCGACATAAACCCGGGGCTACGCACCAAAGACTTCTTCCAATCCTGCTCTCATCACGGCAGGATCAGGGCTTTCGCCGGTCCAATATTCGATCCCGATGACCCCCTGCGAAACGAGCATACCGAGACCATCGATTACCTGACACCCTTTTTCCGTCGCTTCTCGAACCAATCGGGTTTTTGGCGGATTCGGGATCACATCAGCCACGACCATATCCGCAGTCAGCGAATCAATATCGAGAGGTATCCTTGCATCCACATCGGGAAATAGACCAATCGAAGTAGCGTTAACAACGATGTCTGTTCCCTCCGGGACGGTGAAGTCTCCATCCCAGGGCACAAACTCCACTTCCAATCCTCCGCCTACGGCCTCATTGAGCTTGCCGGAGAATAAGGCTTCCAATTCCCGGCCGCGCTCTTCGCTGCGGTTCACCAGAATAATTTTCTTCACACCGGCCAGGGCCATTTCCACTCCGATCGCCCGGGCAGCTCCACCCGCTCCCAGAAGGACCATCGATTTTCCACTGGGATCCGCCAGTTCTTTAAAGCTCGAAACAAACCCTTTTCCGTCCGTGTTCTCCCCAATCAATTTTCCTTCCCGATTGACGACACAGTTGACCGCTCCCATCAACTCAGCAGACTCACCAAGCCCATCCAGATGCTCGATCACGGCAACCTTGTGAGGAATCGTGCAGTTAAACCCCTGAAACCCAAAAGCTCGGGCACCCGCAACCGCAGCAGGCAAATCTTCCGGTTTTACTTCCAGCGTGAGATACCGCCATTCCAGATTCATATCCCGAAAGGCAGGCTCGATCATCGCCTGAGTGGGGTTCTCCGAAACCGGAAAGCCGTAGCAGCCCACCAGTTCCTGTTTGAAATTCAATTCTTCAGCCATGGGGGCGCAGAATAGAAAATGGAACCGGAGAATTCAAGGATGCGGATGAGGTTTTTCTCTATCGTGCCGCAGGTAATCGTGCAACTTAACCTGGTTTTCCGGGTTATATTGACTGAAGGGGCGGCGAAATTCGTTACCTTCAAGAAATCGCGATGAGATTTTTCTCCCTATTACTTTCTCTTCTCCTGGTCACCGGAGTAAAAGCCGAGTCCGACCTGCCGGAATCAATTGGGGCAGACTTTTTCGCAACGCTCAAGGATAGCTCCCCTTTCACCCGCTCGCTCAATCAGGCGAGCTCAATGATTTTAACCGGCACTGCGCGCATCGACCAACAGGCCGTTGCCATCCTGATGGACAGCGAAAGCGGAGATTCGATGATTGTTTCCGAAACCCCCAATCCGAAAGGCTGGAAACTGCTCGGTCTATCGGAATCGGAAGACCTCAGCTCCGCTATCGCCAACGTTTCCATGGAGGGCGGCGAAACGTTTCGCGTATCCTTCGATGGCGACAAGCGCGACGAGGCCTTCAAAGTTCGCAAGAAAGCTATTTCCGATGTGGTTTCCTCGAAAATTGCGAAGCCGCAATCCGAAGAGAAAAAGGATAAAAAAGACGGCGACAAGAAGAAGCCGGAAATGTCCGAAGCGGTGAAAAAGGGCTACGCCGATATCAAGAAGCGTTTCGAAACCATGAATGAGCAGCAGAAAAGCGCTGCTCGTGAACTGATCAAACGGGGCCATCAGGAAAATCAGAACATGACCCACGAGCAGCGGATCGATCTTTACAATCAGGCTGTGACGCGTGCGACGGCAAAAC
>JAHDCN010000432.1 GCA_020629815.1 Verrucomicrobiota bacterium | reverse complement strand
TCGCGAAAGTGCTCTCCACTCCATTCGCCATTTTGAAATTTGGCATTGATCGTGGTGTCGATTTCGCCGCCCTGGTGATTCACTTCCAAACCTTTGCCAATATAGCTTTTTCCGTCTTTGGTCGAAAAGCGCATAGTGCTTCGAGCCAGTTTTTCCCCCCAGGTTGGCTTCTTGCCGTCCACCCCAATCTTGCGCCCCTCAGCCACCAGTGTGTCTTCCTCCCAGCGAAAGGAATAGGCCCAGTCGATAACCCAGCCCCCGAACTCTTTCTCTACTATTTCACGCAAGGTAACCTCAAAGCTATCCCGACTGCTGGGCAAATACTGCGTTACCTTCACCTCCTGGTTCTGAAGACTGGCCAGCGCTTTTTGCTTCTGCGCTAAAGCAGACCTCCATGAAACGATTTCTTCGTCTTTCTGCTCCCCTTTTCCTTCCAAGCGACTTTCCAACTGCTTAATTTCAAGCTTCAACCTCTCCACTTTCCATTCAGGGCTGTCTTTGTCAGCCGAAGGCTCTTCTGCCCGGCCCACACAAAGAAGAGATACCAGCACACAAAAGGCCACGCATCTGCAATGCATTCTTTGGAAAAGAGGCTTCATCCAAGCTAAGAAACGGGCATTCTGAGAATTTTCTAATTATTATTGCTGTTATGGTTAACCTGTCTGAAGTAAATTTTCCGCTCTGATTCCCAAATCTGCGATGCTTCTATTTTCTGGAAAAAAAGGATTGCCGTAGGATCAATTCTCTGTAGCATCAAATCGGATTAGTATTGCTTTTCAAACGACCACTATGAGAAAGCTTGTTATCTCTTCAATTTTTGCAGCCGTTGTAGGTTTGTTTTCCCAGTCTGCTCAGGCCGACTGGAGTTGGAATCAGGACAATTATTACGGCCAGACGAAAAGCCAGTATAACATCCCTACTGAGCAGACAATTACGGGACCCTCTTATTGCTACGATGCGGGTTTTGATTTTGGAGTCTTTCTGGCTAATGTCTGGCCGGAAGGGACTGCGAACAATGGCATCGGTGGAGGATTGAGTTTGTCCTACTTCCTTGATCGCAACTTTGGTTTGGAGGCCAGCTATGCGGCTTTTGCGAAAGATGCCGTTGACCAAGTTTTCAGCGGTCGTGCTATCTACCGACTCCCAATGGAAGGCGGCGGATTCTGCGGTGCGTGGGCCCCTTACATTCACGGTGAAATCGGAGGCATCTCTGATGATGTCAGAGGAAAAACAGACACCTACTTTGGACTTGGAGCGGGTGTTGACATGCGTTTCCAGAGCTGGGGTTGCATGGGAGTGTTTGCTGACTTCACTTACGGTTTTGCAGACGACAATACCCAGGATTTCATCTACGCCCGCCTGGGTATGAAGTTCCCCTTCTAAGGAGTTCATTCCATAAATTCGAAAGCCCGGTTGCCGCAAACGCGCCGGGTTTTTTTGTGTCTGCCCGGAGCGGCAAATTAGAAGATGCCTGACATGATCCGACGCCTCGCCTGCCTGTTGCTCGTTTTTTCCCCCAGCCTGGCTTCCGCACAAATCGAGGAAAAGACCTCAAAGGAAGTCGCTGGAAACGACAAGGTCGCAGAGATCATTAAAACCTACGGCGGACGTGGCACACTCTCAGACGGATCCGAGCCGACTCCACCGGAAGAGGCGGTGAAACAGTTCCGGCTTCGGGAAGGTTTCGAAATCGAGCTGGTCGCCAGCGAACCGGTGATTGGCCAGCCACTGCACATTAGCTGGGATTCGCAGGGCCGAATGTGGGTGACCCAATATCTGCAGTATCAGTTTCCGGCCGGATTGAAGATCGTCGAATACGACAATCACCTGCGCGCTCAGTTCGACAAGATTCCTCAGCCCCCACCTCACGGCACCAAGGGCGCGGACAAGATCACCGTTTTTGAAGACACCGACGGCGACGGCAAATACGACAAGCATCGCGATGTCATCACTGGACTGAACATCGCCACTTCCTGTGTCACGGGAGCCGGCGGAATCTGGGTCGCCAATCCGCCGTATCTGTTGTTTTACCCCGATGCGGATCGCGATGCGGTTCCCGATGGTGATCCAGAAGTGAAGCTCGCCGGTTTCGGTATCGAAGATACCCACTCGGTGATGAACAGTCTGAAATGGGGACCGGACGGTTGGCTCTACGGAGTGAATGGATCGACCACCACCGGCAAAGTCAAAGATCCGGCCAGTGGCGAAATGGTCGAGTGGCAGGGACAGATGGTTTGGCGTTTTCATCCGCAAACCGAGAAGTTCGAAATCTATGCCGAAGGCGGCGGCAACACTTTCAGTCTGGAGATTGATTCCAAAGGTCGCGTTTTTTCCGGCACCAATAACGGCAACACTCGCGGCATGTACTATCCGCAGGGCGCCTACGGTAAAAAGGGCTGGGGCAAGCACGGTCCTCTGACCAATCCCTATGCTTTCGGCTACATCAATCACATGAAACACGAAGGCGACAAACGTCGCTTCGCTCAGACATTCTGTATCTACGAAGGGGGCCTCTTCGGTCCCGAATGGGAGGGCAAGATCATTGCGGGAAATTCGCTGCACAACGTCGTCTGGGTCAGCAAACTTCTACCCGACGGGTCCACCTTCAGAACCATCGACGAAGAACCGCTGGTTGCCTCACAAGACCGCTGGTTCCGTCCCGTGTTCACCGGAGTTGG
>JAHDCN010000431.1 GCA_020629815.1 Verrucomicrobiota bacterium | reverse complement strand
GAAGATTAATGACCAAACTCCACATCCTGCCCCTTTTCCTCAGTCTCGCCCTTTGCGCTACCGCACAGGAAAAGAAACCGGAAGCTCCTGCTGAGGAAGAGAAACCTGCTCCACCCAAAGCACTGCCGGAACTGGTGGACGGCTTGAACCAGGGCAATCTACAGGAAGCATTTCGACTGCTTCGAAGTGAATACATTAAGCACGACGATCTCGACTACCTCGAGATCAACCGGGCCGCCCTCCAGGGCATGCTCGAGCGCCTGCAATTTGGAGCGATGCTGCTTACTGAAAAGTCCCGCACCGCACGCAATTCGCCGTTTCGCTTTTACAGAGAAAAGATTACTGACGAAGTCGCCTATCTCCGAATGGGCAAATTCAATGAGAGTGAGCTCAAGCAGCTCGACAAGGCGATGAAGGAATTTTCCACCGATGAGGAAATCCAAACCCTGATCCTCGATCTTCGCTCGCCTCAAGCGCAGGCCCAATTTGCCATCGCTTCGGAGATTCTCAGCCGCTTTCGTCCGCCCAATGAACTACTGTTCAAGATCCGACGCCCCGGCAACGACCGCCCCGCCCTGTTTATTTCCAAACCTGTGGCTGCCAATTGGCATCGCGACCTGATCCTTCTAGTTGATGAAGAAACCGGGAATGTCGCAGAGATCATCGCCGCTGTTTTGAAACGAAAAAACAACGCACTAATCATTGGTGGCAAAACTCCAGGCCTCACTGTTGAATACCGCGACGTGCCAATCGGCGAAGATCGGATCCTGCGCTACGCCATCGCCGAAGTGGTGTTGGAAGATGAAACCTCTCTATTCCAGAAAGGCATTTCCCCTGATATCGCAACCGTCACGCCTTCAAAAACCAAGCAAGCTGTGTTTCGTGAAACGGAAAAAGGCAAAACTCTGGCCGAATTCCTGTTTCTCAAACAACGTCCGCGTTTGAACGAAGCCGCCCTCGTAGCGGGAACCGATCCCGAGTTGGACTACTACCTTTTGCGCAGCGCCCGCAAACCAACTCCGTGGGACAAAGCACCACTCGAAGACCGTGCGCTGAGGCAAGCTGTAGATCTTCTGACCACAACGCAGTACCTGGAAAAGGAGAAAAAGGAAGAAGAGTAATAGCGTTCGTAGCACAGGCACTCCTGCCTGTGTCTGTTCAATCATAGAGCACAGGCAAGCGTGTTTGTGATCCCTTTTCAGAAATGCGTGAGCCGGAGGACGAACTAAACAAGCTGGACTCTGCCGGTCTCTTGCGCAGCCTGCGTAAAGTTGATTCACCGCAAGGTCCCATGGTCACTCTGGAATCCGGCGAATCACTCATTAATTTTTCCTCAAACGACTACCTCGGACTCGCGGCTTCTCCAGAATTGCAGGCTGCGTTTCGGAGAAACATCGACGAGTTCGGCGTTGGCTCCGGTGCTTCGCGACTGGTCTGTGGCAACCTTACACCTCACACCGAGCTCGAAACCCGTTTGGCTAAATTCAAAGGCACTGAAGCAGCGATCGCATTTTCCTCCGGCTTCGCCACTGCGATGGGAATCATTCCCGCCCTTTGTGGCAAAGACGACATCATCATTCTCGACAAGCTCTGTCACGCCTCGCTAATCGACGGAGCGAAACTCAGCGGCGCAACTTTGCGGGTGTTTCCCCACAACGACCTCAGCAAACTGGAGCAACACCTGCAATGGGCTGAGAAAAAAATCGAAACAAGCGGACGAATCCTGGTGATCACCGAATCCGTTTTCAGCATGGATGGTGATCGTGCTCCTTTGCGGGAGATCGTGGAATTAAAGAATCAATACAATGCGCTGCTTTTGGTCGATGAAGCCCACGCCTTCGGTATTATGGGCAAGAAAGGACGAGGCCTCGCGGCTGAACTGGGAGTCGATAAACAAGTGGATTTTCAAATGGGCACCTTCAGCAAAGCTCTCGGCCTTTCCGGAGGCTACGTTTGCGCCAGCCGGGAATTCATTTCGTTGTTCATCAACAAGGCCCGCAGCCTGATCTACTCGACCGCTCCTTCTCCTGCGCTTGCGGCTACGATCAGTAACGCCATCCAATTAATTGCCGGAGAGAATGGTGACCAATTGCGAGACAAGCTTTGGCGCAATATCCGGCTTTTTTCAGACGAGGCCGAAAGCGCTATCGTTCCAGTGGTAATCGGTGATAACGAAGACGCCCTGCAAGCCTCGGAAAATCTGCGCGAAAGCGGATTCCTAATCCCCGCCATTCGCTACCCCACGGTGCCACGAGGTACAGCCCGACTGAGAATCACCTTCTCCGCAGCTCATACCGAAGAGCAGATCAATGCTTTGAAAGCAATACTCCCGTAGCGGAATTTGCGAAAAATTCCGAAAACCGACTCGGAAGTTTTTGCAAGTTCCGCTACACCATTACTCCAAATCAAAACCATGAAAGCCACTCTCGCCTCACTCCTCATTCCCTCTCTCCTCCTCCCTTTTTCCCTCAAAGCAGAACCTCTCGAACCCATGCCCCTTTGGCCGGAGGGAAAAATCCCCGGCGAAGCCAAAACCGATTTACCTGCAGAAAAGGTCGAACTGAAAGGCCCTCACCAAATCGAGATCATGTCCAACGTCAGCGTCCCGACACTGACGGTTTACCCGGCGCCCAAGGACAAAGCCAACGGCGCATCTGTCATCGTTTGCCCGGGCGGCGGCTACAATAT
>JAHDCN010000430.1 GCA_020629815.1 Verrucomicrobiota bacterium | reverse complement strand
TGTGGGGACACAGCGGGGGAGGGCACTGGGCCGGAGGAATGACTCTGCTGCATCCCGAGCGGGTCGCTGCGGCGTGGTTGCGTTCTGGCGTGCCGCTATTTGAACCAAACCCGGAGCGGGAATCGATTCTGCCACATCAGCTTCCTGACGCTGCCTTGAAAGTTCCGATCATGTGCAATCCGGGAACCAAAGAGGGCGTGACGGTGAAGGAAGGGCGGTTCGCCAAAGTCTGGCCGGCGAATGAAAAATTTCTGCAGGCGATGCGCGCTAAAGATGCGCTGGTCGCTGTGGCGGTGGATCCGCTTTCGGCTCACGAGTGTGGCAATCAACGTTACCTCGCGATTCGATGGCTGGATTATTGTCTCGAGCATCGATTGCCGGAAAAGAATGGCCAACCTCTTCGGGAGATGTCATCGGAAGATGCTTACCTCGCTCCTTTTCTGGGGAAAAAGGCCGTGCCGATTGCGGAGTTTTCGGGCGATCCGGCTGCGGCGTCCTGGTTTCCGAATCGGGATGTGGCGCGGCTTTGGGAGGAATATGTCAGCGATACCCTGGTGACCGATATTTCCCCGCCGCCGGCACCGACTCAGGTGAAGGTGGGCAAAGGCCGGATCAGCTGGAATGCAGAAGCTGATCTGGAAAGCGGCATCGCGAAGTTCCTGATCTACCGCAATGGCAAATTGATCGGTGAAGTGCCGGAGAAAAATACCAACCGGTTTGGTCGTCAGGTTTTCCAGGGCCTGCAATACAGCGACACCCCGACTCAGCCACTGGTGAAGATGGAGTTTGTTGATCCGGCAATTCAGGAGCAGGAAAAGGCCCAATATCAGGTGATCAGTGAGAATACGGCAGGGTTGCAGTCAAAATAGCAACTCGCTTTATATGGCGAAATATATACGAAAATCGGTTTTATTCGCCATTAAAGACGATTTGTATAAGTCTCTTTTAGTTGCGACTTAGAGCGATATATGGTAATTTCTCGCAACAAAAAGCGAGTTGCATGAAAATCGATAAGTTGCTGACTGATGAGACCTTATTGCGGGAGCTGGGTGCAAGAATCGCTCAGCACCGGGTCGATCGGAATATCACCCAGGCCGCCGCAGCCCGAGAGGCTGGGGTCGGCAAACGCACGCTCGAGCGCCTGGAAAACGGGGATACCGTTCAGCTCACCAGCTTTCTTCGGGTGTTGCGTGTTTTGGATTTACTGGAAGGGCTGGAGGTAGTGATTCCCGAGCCGACTCCGAGCCCTTATCAAATCATGAAGATGGGCAAACGGCGCCAGCGGGCTTCTAAAGAAAAGCCACTCAGCGACATCGTTGCGGAGCCAAAAGAGCCGTGGACCTGGAACGATGATGATTGAGCCGGATGAGCACTTCAGCCGAAATACAATTGTGGGGCAGGCCGGTAGCAGTCGTTACTCTGCCGGACGAGGGCGACATTGCTGCATTCGAATACGACGACAGCTTTCTCGATAGCGGTGTGGAACCGGCTCCTTTGATGATGCCGGTGAAGCGGGCCACTTATCGGTTTCCCGGTTTGGCACAGGAAAGCTTCAAAGGACTGCCGGGACTATTGGCTGATTCGCTGCCGGACAAATTTGGCAACGCGGTGATCAATGCCTGGCTGGCGCGGCAGGGGCGATCCGCAGACAGTTTTAATGCAGTCGAGCGATTGTGCTACACCGGCACGCGCGGAATGGGCGCGTTGGAATTTTTTCCTGCCAGTGGACCACCAGTCATGGAGGGCCAGTCTGTCGACGTGGGGGAGTTGGTCAGTCTGGCTTCACAGATTTTGACGGACCGCAGCAGCCTGCAGGTTTCTTTCGACGACAAGAAAGCCGGGGATGCGCTGGTCGATATTCTCAAGGTCGGAACCTCAGCCGGCGGTGCACGGGCGAAAGCAGTGATTGCTTGGAATCCTGCCACGAATGAAGTGCGCTCCGGACAAGTCGAGCGGGGGACGGGATTCGAGCACTGGTTGATCAAGTTTGATGGCGTGAGCGAAAACCGCGACAAGGAGCTGGCCGATCCGCAGGGCTACGGAGCCATCGAGTATGCCTACTACCTGATGGCTCGCGCTGCCGGTATCCAGATGAGTGAGTGTCGCCTGTTCGAGGAGAATGGCAGACGCCACTTTATGACGCGTCGTTTTGATCGGAACGATCGCGGCAGGAAACGGCACATGCAGTCTCTGTGTGCGATGGAGCATCTCGATTTCAATCAGGCCGGGGCGCATTCCTATGAGCAGGCTTTCCTGGTTTTGAAAAAACTGGAGGCGTCGATGCAGGATCGCGAAGAGTTGTTTCGGCGGGCGGTGTTCAACATCGTCGCGCGCAATCAGGATGATCATACCAAGAACATTGCCTTCCTGATGAACAAATCCGGCGAGTGGTCTCTCGCGCCGGGATACGATATTACCTACGCCTACAATCCCGAAGGCGCCTGGACGTCCCGCCACCAACTGACATTGAACGGCAAGACCGACGGCTTTACCCGCGAGGATCTCAAGGAGGCTGCGGATGTCGCTGGATTGAAACGGGGGCTCTACAAACGCATTCTCGATGAGGTGGAAGCAAGTGTCCGACGCTGGGAGGAATTTGCCGATCAGGCCGAATTGGAGGAGGAGAGGATTGGGCAGATTGAGAAAACGTTTCGCTGGCTGAAGTAGCACAGGCACTCCTGCCTGTGAATGCCTACCAAACACAGGCA
>JAHDCN010000429.1 GCA_020629815.1 Verrucomicrobiota bacterium | reverse complement strand
TCGATTCAGCCAATTTACTAGAGTCTCCTTCTGCCTCCGTGACCTGCCCTTTCCCATCAGAATCCGTTTCCGCTTCGGCAGCACCCGCCTCAAAAGGGTCCCCTTCCAAGATCGGCTCTACATTCACCGGACGCGAATACTCCCCCGGCAAAACCACCTGCATCCGCCTGCTTGGACGCTCATCCTTGATCACGACCATCACGATCGCCATCGGACAACGGGAATCGCTGTAGAGCATAAACTCTTTCGCGTTCTTAGGAACCTCCCCGGTCAGTTCGACCAGCACCTTCATACGACGCAACTCCTCTGGAGTATCCTCATCACTCGCCTCCTCGGTTCGAATCGACATTTCCGGATCCACATCCGTCTCATCGAAAAGAACCTTCATGTAGTCCGTGGCAAAAGTCCGGGCTGCCTCTTCCGGCGAAATTTCGTCGTTCTTCGCCTGATCTTCGCTCGGCATCACCTCCATAGCCGCGCCCACCTTGTAGGATTGCTCTTTCGTATCGATCTCCACCAGCACCGAGACAGCAGACACCTCGTGAGCTTCAGAAACGCAAAGACTTCCGGAAAACAGAATCGCAAAACAGGCAAGAAAATGACGCAGGACAGACACGCGAGACTGTAAACCAAAATCAAGAATCCAAAATCCAAAATCCCGCTCCTCCTGTTGTTGCGTCTGCCTGATCACGCCCATCGTTTCGCCTTGCAATCCCCCACGCAATTGGGTGATCTTCCTGCATGAGCGAAAAGAAAAACGAGAAAGCCAACCTTTCTGATCGACGCAAGTTTATGCGCACTGCTGCCGGAGCCACCGCAGCAACCGCAGCCTTCAGTGGAGCTGCGAAAGGCGCCGCCATCGATCCCGAGAAAAAGATCAAAGTCGGCTTTATCGGAACCGGAGGTCGGGGAACCGGCGCCGCTGCTCAGGCACTTTCTGCCGATGACAACATCGAGCTCAGCGTGATGGCCGATGTGTTTCAGGACAAAATCGACAAGTCTCTGGCCAGCCTCGGCAAAAACGAAAAATTTAAAGAGAAAGTCAACGTCCCTTCCGATCGTCAATTCGTTGGCATGGATGCCTACAAGCGCGTTCTGGACTCCGATGTAGATGTCGTTCTTCTCACCACTACACCCGGCTTTCGCCCTCTTCATCTGCGTGCCGCCGTCGAAGCCGGAAAGCACGTATTTGCCGAAAAGCCTATGGCAATTGATGCCGCCGGAGTTCGCCACGGCTACGAAACGATCAAGATGTCCGAAGGCAAGCCGCTCTCAATCGTCGCAGGGTTTTGCTGGCGCTACTCTCCCAGCCGGATCGCGATCTACAAAAAGATCATGGAGGAAAAATTGATCGGTGACGTGGTCAGCCTCTACGCCACCTATTACTCCGGCCACTCCAAACCTCACCTTGCTGAAGAGCTGCGCACCGACGGCATGAGCGATATCGAATGGCAAATTCGCAATTGGTACAACTACACCTGGCTTGGTGGGGGCGGACTGGTCGAACAGGCCGTTCACTCCGTGGATAAAATCGGCTGGGTGATGGGCGATACCAGCCCGATTCGCTGCCGGGCGACCGGAGGACTGGCTGCTCCGCAGGCCGGCGGAAATATTTTCGACCACTACCACATCGCCTACGAGTATCCGAACAATGTCTGGTGCCACCTCGCGTCCCGCAAAACCCCGGGCTGCACCAACGAAAATGCCGATTACATTCGGGGAACAAAAGGCACAGCCGTCATCGGCGTTGGACCGGATCCCTACATCATGGACAACGACGGCAAGATTATTTGGAAATATCGCAAGCCACGCACCGGCGAGCCGAACATGTATCAGGTCGAGCACGATGAGCTGTTCCAGTCCATCCGCACCGGTGAATTCATCAACGACGGCCCACGCATGATGCATTCCTCGATGATGGCGATCATGGGCCGGATGTCAGCGCATACCGGTCAGGAAATCACATGGGACGACGCTCTGGCCGCCAATGAAGATCTGTTCCCTGCTGAAGAGAACATCGACTGGAAGCAATCCTTCGACGTTCAACAGGTGGCGACACCCGGCGTGACGAAAATTGAGGGTGTGGGATAGTTGAATGGGAAACGGGCACTCCTGCCCGTTGCATCCACCGGCGATATTGCGGGCAGGAGTGCCCGCATCCCTCAACATCACTTCTTCGCCTTTTTCCCGCTCTTCTTCTTCGGAGCAGGTGGCGCAGTCAGCTTGGCTGAATTGTCCTGTGGCATTTCTTTGTTCCACTGAATCACTGCATCCGTGAAACGCTTCACTTCATCCGGATGCTTTGCGGCGATATTGGTTTTCTCTGAAGCATCTGCATCGAGATCGTATAGCTCAGCTCGACTGCCATCGAAGTCGCAATAGAACTTCCACTTCCCTTCTCTCACGGCCAAGTCCGGCAAATCCCGGTAATCCCGAAAGTGACGCCGATCGGGCGGTCTGCGGAAGAACAGCGGATCTTTTCGTGATTGCTTCGATTTCCCGAGCAACACGTCAGGCAGACTTTGGCCATCAAATGTCACGCCATCCGGTTTGTTAACTCCAGAGATTTTCAGCAGCGTCGGCACCAGATCCATGGCAGAGAATAGCGACTCCACATTTCGGCTGCCTTGAGTATCCTTTTCCATCAATCCAGGAGCCCAAACCACCAACGGCGAACGAATGCCGGCTTCGTAAAGAGTTGCTTTGCT
>JAHDCN010000428.1 GCA_020629815.1 Verrucomicrobiota bacterium | reverse complement strand
ATCACCGGAGTGATTTCCCTGCCTGAAAATCGTTTTTGTGGAATCAGTAGTCGAGAACTACCTCGCCTACCACATCCGGAACCAGGTAGTCGGAAGCTTCTTCCAGAGAAGAACCAACACTTTCCAACCACTGACAAACCTGCACCTCTGCAAATCGTGGCAGGGCTTCTGGTTTGTTGAGAACAGAAACAAAGTCTTCGTTGGTGTTGGCGATGGCTGTTTCCATCTCTGCAGAGAGACCGGAGACTTCCAGTTCAACAGCGCCGAGATTGCGCATCGCCTTTGCTGCGGCACTTCCCTCCCATTCGAAAGAAGAGCTTTCGTTGATTGGCAAATGGCAGACCACATAGTCGCAGGAATCGGAATAGATGTCGATCAGGTCGAGCATTTCTTCGTTACAGCGCTCGGAGCCTGTATTGGGAACGACCAGCGTCATCTCTGCATCGATTTCGGCCAGCATGGTGTCGAGCTCGTTTTCTTCGCAAAGGTCACCCCAGATTCGGGCAGCTCCAGTGTGAACGTCGAAGACCAAAGCTTCATTCTCTTCAAATGCGGCCATCACAGAATCTGGATCAAAGTGATCTTCCAAATCCCAGAATTCTCCTTCGAAGGATTCAACCATGTCCATCTCATCAGAAGTGAACAGTGTGTGATCGATTTCGTTTTGGGAGAAATGCGCAGCGATCGCCCGGGCAAGTCCAGACTTGCCGGAGCGTTCTAAATCGTTAGCAACTACAATCAATTTTTTCATGGCAGGTGTAAATAAGGGATTAAATTATAAAATTTAGAAACATTAAATCAAGCAGAAAGACTAATTTTTTTAAAAATTATAGGAATCTTAATTAATTTCGCGCTTTTGTGCTCAAATTTTCTGCAAAAGTGACTGCGATGACAGCACTGGGTTCCTCTTTTGAGAATGTGCGGAACGCCCCTGTGTCGAAATGGGCAAAACGCGTGAGTCCTTTTCCGTTGACTGCCCTTGAATCCTCAGCTACATAACGCCGCGCTGCCGCCCATAGGTGGAGCGTTACTCAGTCCTGCCAGTAATGCTGGGACGACGTTAGTTAAAACGAAATACGTTTAAACGAATATAATGGCAAACTACGCAATTAATGGTTTTGGGCGCATCGGGCGCAACGTGTTGCGCGCAATGAGCGACGAGCAACGTGGCAAGGTTGTTGCAATCAACGACCTCACCGATAACAAAACACTCGCACACCTCCTCAAGTATGACTCCACCGCAGGCCGTTTCGACGGAACTGTAGAATATGATGACGAGTCAATCACCGTAAACGGACACCGCATCCTGGCGACAGCCGAGCGCGATCCTGCTGATCTGGGCTGGGGTGACAAAGGAGCCGATGTGGTTCTGGAATCTACCGGTTTTTTCCTCGACCGCCCGGGTGCGAGCAAACACCTCGAAGCAGGTGCTAAGAAGGTTGTTATTTCCGCTCCAGCGAAAGATCCTGATCTGACTTTCTGTATCGGAATCAACCACGAGCTCTACAACGCAGACGAGCATCACATCATTTCCAATGCGTCCTGTACTACGAACTGTCTGGCACCAATGGCCAAAGTTCTTAACGACACCTTCGGTATCGAAGCAGGATTCATGAGCACGATCCACTCCTACACAGGAGATCAGCGTCTGCTCGACACACCTCACTCTGATTTGCGTCGTGCCCGTAGTGCGGCAGAGAACATCATTCCTTCCAGCACTGGCGCTGCCCGTGCAATTGGCCTGGTGATTCCTGAGCTGAATGGCAAGCTGAACGGTGGAGCCTTCCGTGTTCCTACACCGACTGGTTCGGTTACTGATTTCAGCGCGATTCTTTCGAAATCCGCTTCCGTTGAAGACATCAACGCCGCTTACAAAGAGGCAGCTTCCAGCGGTCCAATGGCAGACGTTTTCAAATACAGCGAAGATCCGCTCGTTCTGCAGGACATCGTGGGTGATCCACACTCCTGTATCCTCGACGGTCTGACCACTATGTCTCAGGGCAACTTCGTTAAAGTGGTTGGCTGGTATGACAACGAGTGGGGTTACTCCAACCGCGCTGTTGATGCAATGGAATTGGTCGGCGGTAGCCTGTAATTCCGGGACATCACCGAATTAACTTTGAAAGCGCCCTTTGGTCCTCACGGATTGAAGGGCGTTTTTTTCGCCACTAAAGACAACTTCTTAATGAGGTAGGGATGCGTATCCTTACGCATCCGCAAAGCCCATCAGTTTATTCAACATGAACAAGAAAACCATTCGCGACATCAATCCCGCCGGCAAACGCGTCCTTATGCGGGTCGATTTCAATGTTCCCTTCGACGACGAAGGTGGAGTATCCGACGACACGCGGATTCGCGCAGCAATCCCGACCATCCAGCACCTTGTCGATGCCGGAGCCAAAGTGATCCTGACCTCCCACCGTGGACGTCCCGAGCCCGGCGAGCGTCTTCGCAAGACCTCCCTGCAACCTGCTGCAGAGCGTCTCAATGAGCTGATCGATGCCAATGTGAAATTTGCCGAAGACTGCATCGGTGCTCCGGCCGAAGAAGCCGTGGCTGCATTGCAAGATGGCGAAGTGCTGATGCTGGAAAACGTTCGCTACTATCCTGAGGAGAAGAAAAACGGCGAAGAATTTGCCGAAAAACTGGCCGCTCACGGCGAGATTTTCGTCAACGACGCCTTCGGAACCGCTCACCGCGAGCATGCTTCCAATGTTG
>JAHDCN010000031.1:3953-17125 GCA_020629815.1 Verrucomicrobiota bacterium | reverse complement strand
CCATACTGATAAGTCGGATCAAAAGCCGCAACACCACCTGCCACCGGGCCCATCATAAAAGGAGTCTCCCGCCACTGACGATGAGTGCTAGTGTCATTCACATTCACTGCCATGTCATACAAACCTTCGGCGTCATAAGGAGAATATCCGCTTGGGGGAGTCCCTGCGTGCAGATAGGAAGAAGTGCCGATATCCGCTGCACCGGTAATGATCCTGGCATCTACAAATTCCAGTCCCGGAGGAAGAAAATCGTGAACCTGGAAACCTTCCGCCGTTCCCTCAGGCACATGGACCAGAAGCCCATACATCACTTCCTCACCGATAGTCGCATCGTAACCACCGTTGATCCGGTTTCTATTGGGACCGCCTCCTAATCCTTCCCACGTATCTTCTTCATTGTGCTGGTCACCGGCATCGCTATTGATACCTGTTTCGGGACGATCCGTTGCAATGAACCCTTTGTTAATTCTGGGATCCCTGCCACGCACCTCGGCATCCTCGTAGCGGGCCTCGTGGCCGGTTGATTGCTCACCATCGCCAATGATAAACCGCCCGTCCCCGTTGATATCGTTGTAGGTTCTTTTGCTAACCACACCGTCTTCATTAAGATCCAGATAATCGTCTAAACCTCCTTCGACAACCCCTCCACCGTGATAGCCGGAATACCCTTCGAGAATTGCTTCATTGGTCTGACGATCCTGAATTTCCCAAGTCTCCCTTATTTCCAAGTCATACTTGATAAACAAGACATTTTGTCCCGTAGGGTTATCAGCAAAATTCGTGCTGTCTCCTCCGAGTCGACCCGCTGCTAAACCGCCTCCGGAATTGGTATTGTTGTTCACAGTGCCGTCCGCAGCAGCATGGCTACTCGCGGTATCGAACAATTCAAGACTGAAAAGCTGCGGACCACCCGGTGTAAATGTAATTCCATAATCATCACCGAAAACAAGCTCGGTCCCATCTCCGAGAAAGACCCGGAAATTCAGCGCATCAATCATTTGCGCTGCATTGGCGGAAGTCGCTTCCCCCCCAACCAGTTGGAAGTCAGAATTATTTAGTGAAGTGACACCCCAGTTCAGCGTGGAGTTATCGACCTCCCCATCAATAATCTGATCCCCGATCACGATATCGTGAGCCGTTCCTGCTCCGACATTTTCGACTACGATACCAAAGGTGACTACGTCGCCAGCATCAACGTCCCGGATATCAGTATTAAAGGCGCGGTGCCAACTACTTTGCTCCCCTTCCCAGGTAATTCCGTTGCCATCATCGGCAATCGCATCTGATTGGTGCCGATCATGCAGCACCAGAGAGGTAATTTTGTTGTCATTATCCCAGGCACCATTACCGAGGTTAGCACCTCCAAAGGGATTCGTAGCAAGCGTAGTCGTCGGGTCAGACGTGTCATGATTGGGATGTCCCCAGCCAAACCAGGCATCGCCTGGGCTTTGGTTAGTTGGCCCAAAATGTCCACCACCACCACCATCTCCGAATTCGTCAAAATCTCCAAAAACGCCGTCCCATTGACCGTTGCCCTCTGCATTACTTTGAGAAGAAACACCCAAAACGCCTTTGACTATTTGGATCTCCGGGGCGGCCAGGTTCACTTGTACAATGCCGATCTGCGTTGTCGGCTGGATATCGGTATCGCTGACAGTTAACAGACCTTCGTTGGTCAGGTTCAAGTCATCCACAAAAGGATCTGCATTGGCACTGACTGTAAAAAGAATATCAATCACCGCCTGGTCATTGTTGGGATCGTTATCATTAAGATTTGTCCACGTTCCGAAATTCCACTCAATCGCATTATTGCCAATATTGTAGGAAACTACTGGCGTCGGCGCACCGGGTGCACCTATCGGATCGCCAGTATTGTTCGTTCCACTTTGCACCCAACCAGCAGGAGGCGTTCCCAGAGAATCCTGCACAACGGTTGATGGGATACTATGTAAAGGACCGTAATTCCATTGTATCGTCCCGCCCAACGGCGCTATCGGCAAATCAGCATCAGAGGTCCATTGCGTGGGCTGATCGAGTCCGTTGTCCGAAACCACGTCAGTGTAATCAGTGAGATTGAAAGCCGGCAACGGCATAAAATCAGTGATCCGGATATTCTCACCACTACCAAAAGGCATGGTCGCAGTGAGGCGATAAGTGATACTGTCGCCAACAGACAACTGAGGGTCATCAATATTTCCGTCAGCGCCGGCCGCACCGTTCAAATTAGTTTCGGTATCAGAGTAGGCTCCCGCACCATCCATGATCGAATCACCATTAATCGCGACCAAGTGCTTCTCCATCGTCGGAAGTTGAATTCTTACCCAGGCAGCCCCCTCATCACGATAGCGCTCCTCCTGACTCGGATCGTAGTCAGGATCCACATCATCTCCAATTCCATCGCCATCCTGATCCGGAGTATCAGCAATACCATCTCCATCGGAATCAAAGGCATTCTCAATCAGGGTTCCTTCCACAAAAGAGAAATTCCACAAATTGTCAGTAATATCGACACCGGTATCAGAGCCTGTCGGATTCACTTCCGTGAACTCATAATTGTCCATTACCTGAGCAAAGAACCTGATCTCGATTTTCGTACTCTTCCCGACATCCTCGTTTAGCGCACTCAATGCTGTAGGGACACCATTTGCGTCCAACGTCTGCTGATCGTAAAACCAATAATACCCTTCGGGAGTTCCTCCTGAAGTAGCGAAAGCGTTATCAACGTCTCCATTTGTCAGATTATCCGGATCAAACAACGGACCAAAGAGATTACCATTAAAACCCGGTAGGGCTGGATTACCGACCAGACTGGCAAAATCGAATTCGTAGACGTCCCCCCCGGAGAAAATCCCTACACTCGCAGTAACATCATTCCCATCGCCAAGATGAGAAGCATCGGGATCATTGGGAAACACGTTATCAAACAACAGGTTTGGCCAGAATCCGGGAATGCCGGTTCCATTCCAATTTCCATCCGCATCAAAGCCGACATTATGGGATCCACCCGCACTGTAGCACATGGCCAACATCGGCGTGATATCCAGAGCACCGGGACTCACACCGCCAAATTGAGTGTTGAAGTAATTCTGGTCCACTAACTGAAGACCATCTTCGATATAGTCTTCGATTTTCAGGTCGGAAAAACCGAAGAAGTCGGAAACGTCAATTTCCAGAGAGTATTCGATCAGATCGCCCGGAACCACTGCCCCCGCACCACCGGGACGATCAGTACCGTCTGCTTTGTACGTGCCGACGATATCCTTATCAATCGTCATTGGATCAATTTCCACGGAAACCACATCTGCATCGACCGGCTCATTCGAATCAACACTCCCAACACCGCCAACAGGACCATCGTGAGTATTGTCGTCGTCGGTTGCTTGAACCGGCCCGCCCAGCGGATCGCCGTCAGTACCGTCGTTTCCAGACCCGTTGTCGACCCCATCACCATCATTGTCTACATCGACCTCAAAATCAGCGACTACCTCTGCATCATTGATCGCAAATGCACCGGGATCATTCAAAATAGGTCCGTCACCCGGCCCAAGAGCAGAACCATCCAAATTGGTATTCGGGTCTGCACTCATCACCGGATTTCCATCCGCATCGAATTCTGCGGCATACGCTTCGTAGGTAATGTGTATATCCCAGAGGCCGTTGCCCTCGCTTCCACTACCCTGAAAAATTCCACCATCGGTGAACAAGCCTAAATCATCCTCTTCCAGCGAGGCCAAAATTTCTTCAAACTCGATGATCAACTGCCCCCCTGGAGGGTTTGGATCCTCATTGGCAACGAAGGTATTGCCTGCGTAATAATTATCCTCTGTGTCATGTGGCTGAGTAACATGCACCGGCGCCAGGACAGTCGCTCCGTTGGGAAACGTAATAACGACCGAGTTTGGCACGTAGATCATGTTGTCCGGAATGTTATCAGTGATAACCAAATTCTCCAGAGTCTGCCCCTTGGCGATATCGACATCCAGACTGTAGACAAAAGGATTCGTAGGCCCCGAAACCCTTTCGTGGTCATCGCCTTGCACATCCTTTTTGAGCTCAACAATAGTCGCCGTGATCGTGTCGGAAACACATTCGGCGCCGGTATCAATCAAAGCCGGGTCGTCGGCACCACCGGGAGTAGCACCGTATCGAAAGCCACCCGAGGCCTTGATTTCGACATCTTCGTTGACGGAAACGAAATGATCTCCATCAGTATCCTGATTTCCAGCCCCCGGATCGAGCGTCGCAGCGAAAGTAATCTCTTTCGGACTGATGCCGGGAACGTAGGACCCGTAGGGCAATTCCACTGTGTAGAACGAGTCTCCATCATTCAAAGCGTTGGCATCGACTCGCGGTTGGGGAGGGCCAGCAAAGTGGTCCAACATGGGGTGAACCACGTGCGACCCCGGGTATATAGAACCCGGTGCATCCGGATTAACGATGTAATCTGAAAGTGGTGGCTCAGCGGTAAAATCAAATGTTGTAGAGGTAACATCTGCGTCAGGATTGGTAACTCCTGTCGCAGGATCCGTATGGCAAGCCATCCAAACATTGATGGGACCACCGGCAATTTGGAAGCCTCGATCGATCTCCCCCCACAGGGCAAGGTCGGGATTTGCATCGGCAAATGTAGTATCAAGAACCATTGCTCCCGTGCCGGCTTCTACGACAAAACTCCCTCCAGCTGCCAAAACTGCTGCCTCAAAATCATCAGACGAAGTTTGATTGTATTCCACTACATGTCCGACGCAGACAACCAGGTGGGAAATATTAATGCCGCTCATGTTGGCAACCTGACCTGTTGTAGGATCGGAAGTAAGTTCAACACCGCCAGGCGTAACTACATCAACATAAGGACCATAGCCCGTCGCCCCTCCGACATTTTGGAAACCGACCTCAAAATTAAAAGTCTCACCGATCATCTCCTCCTGAGTGCCGGGACCAGTATTCAAGTTACTCGGATCAGTCTGCGGCTGAAAGGTATCGATTGTTACCTGAGCATCGGCGCTTCCACCTCCGTCAGGAGCGACCATTGCCGGCGGAGCGTCGACAGGCGCCGCAGAAAACAGAACCCGCGGTTCCAGCACATCGAGATGAAGAGCCCGTTCTTCAGCGCGTCGATTGCCGCGTTTTCGTAAAAGTGTATCGAACCATTCTTTCTGCGCCCGCATCCGGGAGCGTTGAAAATACCAGTTGCGACGAATGTGGGAGGTCGTTTTCGGAGTCATGCTTTTAATTCAAATAGGGAGGGTCCTTCACCGAAGGTTCCGTTCATTTTTCAGTAATCAGAACAGCGAGATGGGCGCCTGAAATACAGGTATAGAGCGAAGATGGTGCTATCGGCAAAAAAGGGGGGGATAAAGGTGAATAGAAAAAAGCTTCATGAACACCATGCAGGAAATTCACGAAGCAGCTTAAGTTTGCAAAAAAATCGCAAAAGTGGCAAGCAATTTTGACACATTTCTCACATTTAAGCAATTTTTTAGTGATTACAAAAAAGCCGCCCTTTTACAAGGGCGGCTTTCTTCGTAAATCGCTACTGAAAGATGGAGCTACTTGAGAACCCCACCAATGCCAGACTGAACGAAGCGCTCGTAGTTACCCAGTCGCCAATCGACGTTGGAGTGACTCGCACCGTCGCTATCACCGCTACTCATCGAGTCGACTACAACCCCGGAGAGCCTTCTGGCCAGAACATTGCCGACATCCAGCGCCTCCGTCTGAGAGTGAGTCGGGCTGATGCCCGGAGCAAAATAGGTCCGCATGTTGAAGCCGTGTCTATCATTACTTAGGTTCCAAACAGGTGGAGTTTGCTCCACGACAATCGTATGGGGTCCATCCATCAGGACCAATGCCGGGAAGGTTGCGAGCCAGTTTCCGCCCACATCCGCAACCACCGTCTGATCACCTCCAGGAATCGATTCACCGGTGCCGCCAAGAATCCGAATCCGCAGCGTAGTGCCCGGGTCGGCAGTTCCTGAGTAGATCGGCATAAGAGTCAGGATTGGCAAATCCTCGTCCTCTTCTTCTTCGAACTGCCTCTCAATGAAGCGGAAGCCTTGCATGATGTCGGAACCGCCGAAGAACAGCACATTGTCGACGACCATAAAGTCTTCGTCCAAATCAGCGTTATCCTGGGTATCCAGCTCCACATCGTCAGTTGCAATGGAAACCGTATTCACAATGGAATACTCGCCATTCGGCAGCTCTGGATTTACCATCACAGTCATTACCAACTGACCGATGTCTCCGGCATTCAGAGTTCCCAGATTTACGGTGATCTGAGTGGAGCCGTCAGGCAGCATTGTTATTGTTGGCGTCACTGCAACGGCAACCCCATTGATTTCCACGGTTAGCGATTGGAAAATCAATTCCGGCGGCAAAGTGTCCGTGATCACTGTGTTGGTCGCCGGACCAGCAGGAGTTGTCCCATCATCCAGAAACTCCTGGTTTCCAAAGTTCAGCGTATAGTTGTATTCCTCTCCCGGTTCGCGAGCCTGGACGCCATCGTTCTTAGTGATAAAGAGGTCAGGGTGAATGGTAATGTTGTCGATATCAATATCGGCATTATCGACGGATTCCGTCTCCGCAATATCGTTGCCGATCGAAACGTTGTTGATGATTTCGTGGAAACCGGATGGAAGATCCGCATTCACCACCACATCGACCTCGATAACACCGGAAGTTCCTCCCGGCATATCACCGAGGTTCCAAACGATTTCGGTTTCACCGGATGGCAGAACCGTGACCGAAACCGGGGTTACATTCGATGAAACAAAAGTGAGTTCCGCCGGAAGTAAGTCGGTGACCACTACATTGAGTGCCGGTCCGCCTGCCTCAGTAAAGCCACCGGAATCGTGATTAGCCTGAGCACTCCAATTCAGATTGTAAGTATACTCTTCACCCAGAATTCTATCCTGAATGTCATCGTTCTTCGTAATGTTGAGATCAGGTGCGACAACGGAAACTTCCGCAGCATCGCGAACAATCCGCCCGCGCCTTTCAACTTTGTCATCACCCGCTACTCCGACATCGCCACCGTTATCGGCAATCGAGTAGTATTCCAGATCCACAGTATTGAGAATATCAATCCCGTCCGGACCGCCACGCTCGAGGAGCAACGCTGGATCAGTAGTCAACTGAACCAGGAACTCCACAGCATAACGCTGACCGAGGGCCAGTTGATCAATCGTAACGTCAACCACACTGCCAGTGCTGTTGTCGGTGAAGCCAGTCGTGACCGGCAGATTGGTTACGGTATCAATAATCACAACCGAACCGGGAACAATCGAACCAAAACCATCCGCAGCCATATTGTCGATAACGTCGTGGACGCGCACATCGAAGGCATCAGAGGTGGAGTTTCCGGTATGGCCGAATTCCACCCGGTAGACGAGAGTTTCTCCGAGACCCGCAACAGTGAAGTCATTCACCGTGCCGTCTCCATCAGTATCCACACCACCACCAAAGGCCGTTCCGTCGTCCAGTGTGGTTACCACACCATCATCATTGAGACTGTAAAAAGTCTGCATCGAGGAGTTGCCGCCGTTGGAAACAAACTTATCTACATCCAACTCCGGCTCGACCAGATCGACAGTAACCGAGGTCTCCGAAACTACCGTCTTCGTAGAAAGAATTCCATCGTCCAGCACATCGAAGCCTTCCGTGTAGGTCAATGATACGGTGTTCTGCAAAGTCGAACCTGTCAGTCCTTCGTTGAATGGTTCAGTTCCATCCCCGACTATATCGGCTCCGCTACCTGCGGTATCCACTGCCATACCCATGTTTTGCAACAGGCTGTCGATATCATCGACACCGTTCAAGACGCGGGCATTGATCACCAGCATGAAAGTGTTGTTGGAACGGCTGGCGAAATCTCCCGTAGGTGATTCAGGCAAATTGATTTCCTGACCGAAATCAAATACCAACGCCCCGGTGGCACCTGCAGCCGGCCCTGTGAAGTCCAGGAGTCCTCCGCCTGCATAGGCAGTCACCCCGGCCGGATCAAAAGGTGTTGATGTCAGTCCGCTTTGAGTTCCCACCTCAGTTGCGGTGTAGGTCGCATCCGCTGGAATATCCGCAGCAGTTTGCACTACATAAGCACTGAGAAATTCCAAGCCGGCGGGCAGGAGATCAGTTACGACAAGATCGTTCGTGGTCCCTTCGGGAATCTCGATCAGAATACCGTATGAAATTTCCTCACCGATAGTAACATCCGTTCCGCTGTCGTCGGTATTGGTAGCACTGTGCGGTGCCGCCGCGTTGTGCTGGGCATCTCCGGTATGCGCCTGATCCGTTGAGAGAATTACCTTATTCAGCACAGGTTTCCGTCCCTCTACAAAAGCGGAATCAGTCAAGCTGCCCCGGTCCTGTTCAAACACCGTAGCGGGCAGTGCCAAAAGATTGAGTGCCGCATTATCGGATGCTTTGACCTGGGTAATGGTAGCGGTGTTGTCTTCCCGGTCTTCCGGTTGCCAACCATTTCCTACCACCACGTCGTAAGTGAGATAGATGACGTTGTCTCCTGTTGCGTTATCAACCGCTCCTCCGGACGTTGAACGTCCGCCGGCAACTGCCTCATCAATCAGTTCCAAATCAAAACCATTGGTGGTAGCAGTCACTGTATAATCGGTTCCCAGAACAAGCGGTGTAGTTCCGTTTCCTTTGTAAACGCGGATGCTGCTTAAATCGATCGTTCCATCGACTACACCATCAGCGCCCGGTGCAATCTGCTCCGAGATTCTGATATCATGCGCAATGTCGCTGCCGATATTCTCTACGAAAACACCATAAGTAACCCGATCACCGGCATCGACACCCATATCAGTAGTACCATCGATGACATTACGATCAATTGCCGAGTTCCACTCCAATCCACCGGTGGTTAGGTTCGGGTGAAGAAAACCGCTGGTAATCGTTCCGCTGCCTGAGGTCCACACGTTGTCTTCGCCGGGCCCTGTTGCACCTCCGGAGACAGCCGGGTTGGTTATATTTCCTGTCGTATCAGCAGTGAAATCCTGCCCGGCCGGCTGCAATGGTGAAACGGCCAGAACGCCTTTTACTAAATTCAATTCAATGTCTGGAACCACAACTTCCAAATCTTCTGTGGCTTCCGTCTGATACTCGCGAACCTCCACATTCGTCAGGTCGGTGACACTGTAGTAGGTGAGCAGTGCCTGGTTGCGAATATCCGGTCCGGGATCAGTCGTGGAAGTAGGTGCATTGGTTCCGGCATTGTTGGCATCGGAAACCATAGCCGTATCAGCAGCAGCATCCGTTCCGCCAATGAATACCTCGTATTGCAGGGTGATCGTATCACCCAACTCCAGTCGGTCAAATGTCAGATCTATCGTATCAGTCGCCAGATTGGTTGCACTGGTTGTTCCCGCTGGTGGCGTTACCGCCGCTCCTCCGGTAACGATGTTGCCAGCCGACAAATATGACGGCACTGACGTCAGACTCAAACTCTGCAAAGTCACCTGCTCTGTCCCAGTCACCCCACTCTGAGCGAGTAGGCTGTTTAGAGACATATTGTCGAGCAAGTTTACATCGAAGGCGTCCGAAGTGCTGGATCCGGTATGACTGATGGTCACCGTATAGGTCACTGTTTTCCCTAACTCGATTACATTGTCCGCCTCGTTATGCACCTTGGTGATCTGCAGGTTCGGCTCAACGATTTCAATATTTACCGAAGTGTCGGAATTTACCGTTTCGGTGGCATTCGTTACCCCGTGGGTAAACTCCAGCCTGACACCGTTGGCGAGAACGCTACCGTCATTATTTCCTGCCGGACTACCCGTCGCATCCACTGGTACTCCAGGATTGGTCGGGTCGCCGTTTGCCGGCAGAATATCCGGAGTGCCGGTCGCCGCAGGGTTGGCACCGTTCGTCGCTGGATTGTATTCCAAGTCATTGAGAACACGGGTGGTGATCTCAATCATAAACACGTTGTTACGCTCACTGGAAGCAACGTTGGTATTCAGTTCAATCGGGCTCGCCGTTCCGGACTCATGACCGGTGATCGTATCAATTCCACCAATGGCAGTATTGTCCTGATTGGCATCATGGGCATTGACCAGATTACCAAGATCAAAGGTTAGATTACCCGTCGCTCCTGCTGTCGGACCGGAGACGATGGTAGGCACCGTTCCTCCGTAGCTCGTTGCTCCACCGCGTCCGGCACGCAGGTCAAATTCGGTGCTGGTCAGAGCACTCTGCGCCTGCAAGTTCGCCGCTGAGTAACTGGCGGAGGTAAGATCAGATGGCTGAGTCACAATCCGGGCACTGATAAATTCCAGGCCAGGCGGCAACGTATCGATGATCTCCAAATCGTTGATGGTTCCTTCGGGAACTTCCACGATCAACCCGTAAACCACCTGTTCACCTACTGCTACATCTGTGCCTGAATCGACACCGACTGTTTGGGTATCAGTGGCACCGTTGTAGGCATGATCTGCCTGCGCACTGTGCTGATCAACATAGCCAGCCTCTGTGCCACGATAATCATCGGTAAATGCCTGGTCGGTAGACAAAAGGATCTTATTTACGTCCGCGGAACGACCTTCAATAATTGCTTCGTCTCGCAGTCCTTGATCTTCCTTATCGGCAGTTGCCGGAACCGAGCCATCGGCATTCCTGTCGTTGCCAACCAGATTGCTGCCATTTTCTGAGCCACCGTCACGGTAACTGTATTCCATCACCTCCGCGACGTTGGTCATCCGATCCAGAGCTTCCCAGGAATCGTTCAGCTCTACGTCGTAGGTAATGATCAACACATTTGTTCCAAGCTGGTTGTCCAGATTGCCACCGGGGTTGGTTCGGCCACCGGCCAGAGCAAATCCATCGTTATCAGCTGTTGCTCCATTGTGTGTGCCGTCAGCCCCAATTTCGAACTCAATCGAACCGGTTGCCGGGTTGTAAAAAGCAGTAAAATCGACAGGTGCTCCATCACCGCGAGTTACATTCAGGTTAAGCAAGCTTTGCAGGGAGGCAGTCACATCTACCAGAGCTCCTGCTGCAGGAAGCCCCAAAGCGGTATTGGGATTCACGCTGCCGACTCCGTCGACTTCCGCAGCCGACCATGTCTCGCCCGTGCCACCAGTGCTGGTCGCTGCGACTCCAGTTGGAGTCCAGGCACCTTCAAATATGCTGTCGTCGATTCGCAGATCGTGGACCTCATCAGATCCCAGATTTTCCACAACGATGCCGTAGGTGATCACATCCCCGGCATCCACACCGAGATCAGTATTTCCTCCGACTGTATTGAGAATATCGCGGTCAATAAATCCGTTCCAATTGGTAATTCCACCGAGAGATCCGTTCGCATTTGTAGTAATTCCATCCGGGTGAAGGTAATCACTGGTAATATTCTGAGGCACACCGGAAGGATGCCCTGCTGGAATCTGCGTGTAGGTCGCGGTGACGGAATGTAATTCAGTGGTTTCGAAGGTGTAGTTGCCACCGTCTGCCCAGGCATAGTTGATCACACTCGCATCCAGTCTCACTGCTGCAGAAATATCGTTTCCAAATTCGTCTTCGATGGCATCAAAAGCGCCGCCTCCGGTTTCTGTGAGAACGATATCACCATGGCGATCATTGATTGTTGCCACCACAGTTCCGGCATCTACCGTACTGGTTCCGCTATCAAGCTGATCTTCCGTCACATTGAAAGTTCCGGCAGTGTGGATGTCACCATCCTCTGCTGTGATCGTTACCCTTGTTGTATCATCACCAGTTGATGCTCCTTCACCCTCGACTGTACCACGACCATTCAGCAAGTCGTGAACTGGCGGAACCGGATTCGGGTTCACCGCGGTCCGATTACGGGTAAAATCGTAGTCCAGTTGAACTTGTTCGTTCTCCTGATTGAACAGGGTATTATCAAAGGTGACCGCACCGGTGTCGTAATTGATAAAACCAATCGGCGTATGAGTTTCGTCTCCAGGTTGGTCAGGAACTCCATCGCCAGTGGTGTCGATACCGGCCAGATAGAGGTAGCCTTCATTGGCAGCCTTGTTGGCTCCACCGAGGTCGCGAATTATCATCACTTCCTCTGTATGGTTCGATGGATCTTGAGCCACATAGTGGGCATTCAATTTCGACTGCACCTGAAACTCCACCGTTCTTGGCACAACGGGGTTCGCAGCGCTAACAGCCGTTCCACTAATACCTGCCAGAGTTTCGGTATAATTTCCGGAAGCATCCCGCGGGCCATCTTCCAAGTCATCCAGCATTTCCGGTGCCGCTGTTGAACTGAGATTTCCCTGAGGATTCAAATAGCCGGGCGCACCAGCAGTCGGCGCATTGGTTCCAAGCCCAGTGATGGGCAACTGGGAATCTTCCCCGTCTCCAGCGACTGGCGCCGATCCATCGTGAAACGGATTATTCAGGTGATGCTGATGCCCGAACCACGCCCATGGGTCCGTAGTTTCATGCAAATTTGTAGCCGATGGAGTGAGGCCATCATTGGTATTATTGGTCGCATCCTGAGCATAAATCTGCCCTCCGGGACGCTGAGTATTTACAGCGAGAATTCCCTTAGCCAGATTCAAATCAAGATCCGGAGCAAGAATGGCCACATAGGCCTCATCCGATGCTGTATACGCACGGGCTTCCTCATTGCCCTCCAGATCCATACCACTGTGATCAAATTGAATGTCCACATTTGGCAGTGGAATGCTTCCCGGAACCAATGGCCCGTATTCCATATCCACAGTTCCCGCTGTGTAGTCGATTGTGCCAACACAAACACCAGGAGTTACATTGATTGTAACGGTTGCCGGTGCCGCCACCACAGCGCCCTGATCATCCATCACCGTGTAGGTGAAACTGGTAGTCGCTCCCGGTGTGTATTCGATAAATCCGTTCCCCAGATCAACCGCACCTGCCGGCAGACCGGCAATGGCAATAGAAGACCTGTCAATCGAGCCATCGACATCAACATCGTTTTGCAACACATCGATAATAATCGGCGGCCCACCAATGAGAGCATGATACTCATCGTCATTCGCAACCGGGATGTCATTCACCGGATTCACCGTTATGGTCACAGTGGCGACATTCGATTGATGACAACCATCATCGAATTGGTAGGTGAAAGTATCTGTTCCGGAAAAATTCGGGTTCGGCACATAGTTGAAGGTGCCATTCGGATTAAACGTCAGCGTCCCATTTGT
>JAHDCN010000031.1:2442-3853 GCA_020629815.1 Verrucomicrobiota bacterium | reverse complement strand
ATCCACATCGCAACTTCACCGGCTGTGATCTGCTGGCTTTGGATCGCCCATTGTTGAGCCGACGTTGATGATTGAACGCCCCAGGAACCTCCGCTGATTGTAGTGGAGCGATTCTCATTGTTTCGAATCGAGTGAAGATCACGCTCGCCACCCGTTTCGTTATCCAGAGGATTCTGCCAGCCTTCGTTCGTGCCTGGTGTCTGGCGGAACACAGAAATTATCGTTGTTTCCTGCCCCTGAACACTCGAACCGAAATTCAAATCCGAGAACGGATTGGAAAAATTCACTAGCGGCAAACCATTCAAGGTGCTGCCCACTGTGACGGTTCCCTCACTGGTGGTAGCATTATTGCCGACTGCTTTGTCGACCCAGGTAGTGACACCCGTTCCGGCGGCAGTTCCATCCGGACCGTTTCCGTCACCATCGACATCATTCGCATCCAACCACAGAAGCGGCTGAGGTGCTTGAATGACTTTCACATCAACGGTTCCGATATCCGTTCCGCCATTCCCATCGCTCACCTCGTAGGTGTAGGAGTAATCAGTAGATGCATCCGCACCGGATGTATCCATGCCGAAAGTCAGAGAGTCCCCTGCATCGATATCGTAATCATTCTGGGTTATGTCGAAAGCAGGCACATTGTATCCTGCGATAGCGTGGAAGTTCTGCAGGACTTCATCTTGGGTCATCGTTCCGTCGTAGACGCGGAACTGAGCTATCTGACCGTCGAAGCCGGCGTAGCCGTTGAAATTGATACTATCCGGATCCGTCGAAGTGGAGTCGTCTCCTCCGACAGAGGTCGCTCCACCGCTTCGGCTGCCTAGATGAAATCCATCACTGCCGCTCCAATCATCGTTGTCTGCGCTTACGCTGCCAACCTCGGCACCGTTTACATACATGATAAAAGTATCGTTACCCGCAGCGTTTCGATCATAGGTGATCACCACCTGCATAAAATCGGAGATATCCGTCGAAGTCAGCGTGTATTCGATATTCGCTGTTTGG
Source organism: Verrucomicrobiota bacterium (assembly GCA_020629815.1). GTDB lineage: Bacteria > Verrucomicrobiota > Verrucomicrobiia > Verrucomicrobiales > DEV007 > Arctic95D-9. The sequence continues at coordinate 2,848 of JAHDCN010000031.1, read as the reverse complement.
TTAGCCCCGTTTCCTTCCTTGGTCTGCCAACGAAGAATCGAACCATCCAGTGTCAAAGACGAACCAACTGTTCCACCACCTGTCTCAAAAATCACTTCCTGCCCGGTCACATCGTCCGGTTTGATCCAGAACTCCAGAGATGAGTCTGCATTGTCAATTCTCGGACTGAAAACCTCGGTATTGTCGAACGAGTCAGTCGCTCCAGTCGCTCCGAGAAAACCAATACCGCCGGTAGCACCACCATTGAATTGAAAAGATCCGGTAACACCGGGGCGATTGGTCGTCAGGCCAAATCCCTGTGGAACGTAATTGCCGTTCTGCAGGTCATTTCCAGCCACAGAATCTACCGCAGCCTGTCCACCGGCAGCAGACTCCATCGGGTTGGATTCTCCGAAATCGACATCCA
>JAHDCN010000031.1:0-2342 GCA_020629815.1 Verrucomicrobiota bacterium | reverse complement strand
ACGATGGTCAACGCCTCGTTGCTTCCGACTACGATATCCAGCTCGATAATGATCGTGTCACCCAACTCTAGGGTATCAAAATTGATGTTTAACGTGTCATCGCCGATGTCTGCTCCAAAATTCGTATCCCAGGCATTGTTCACACCGCTTGTCCGGCTGTCGTGGATTCCATTTACGGTTCCAACAGCCGCTCCACCAGAATAAAGAATGTGGGCAGTGGCTTCGTCACCAGCTGTAATCGGCGCGGTTGGAGAATCCGATGAATCCGGGATATCCAACACATCCTGTGTCGTTCCTGTAGAGATATAAGAAGGCGGATTAACCAATCGGACTTCGGTAATCGTTCCCAGATCCAACGCACCTAAATTAGCGTTTAGATCATCAAACAAATTCACATTGATCGCGTCCGCTGTACTGAGATCAGAATGCTTGATCTCGAAACGATAGGTCAAGGTATCCCCTAACTTCGCCAACTCGTCATCATGCGTTCCCGCATCGGTAACCGCGTTTGCATCCGCATCGGTAATCTCATCAAAAGGCCCACCGCTGGAAGAACCAACATTTTGATCATTATCGTTATCGAGCAATTGATTCGTTTTGTTGTAGACCGTTTTCTCAATCAACAGATCCGGCTCAACAATGTCCAGCTCTACAGCCGTCGCCGAGTTTTGAATACTGATATTGCTGAAACGCATGTAGGTCGTATTCAACCGCTCGTCACCATCTGCATTTGGAAACTCAGCCAGATCCTGATTCAGATCATCACCGCTATTACCAGCTATGATGCGACCGTCATCGCCCGGATAAACCAGTTCATCAATGTTGTTGGTCACGCGCGCCTTGATGGCGATCATGAAAATATTGTTGCGCTCTGCCAGAGCTTCGTCGCTGGAATCATCCGGATCGTCATCCTGCAAAACAGCGCCTGCAGCTGATGTATCCACAGTCGAACCTGCCCCGTTGTCTGGTCGATTTACAATATTATCGAAAAGGAAGCGAATCGCTCCTGTGCCGTTGCCAGGCAGCTGAGTCTGCCCTGATTCGACAGTCGCATAAGTTCCCGGTGCAGTTTCAAACTGAACCACCGGGTAAGGCAACTCTCCCCCACCCCAGGCGTACTCGAACGGCGTATTGGTATGGTGTGATGCTTCCAGGATTTGATCCGCTGTAGCGGCTCCGTTGAACACCCCGGCACTTGGGTCCGTCACCAGTTCCCAATCGAGAAATTCCAGCCCCGGAGGGAGATTATCGTAGATACCCACGTTGTCAGTGCGGCCTTCGGGAAGCTCAACAAGGATACCGTAGATCACTTCTTCGCCAATAGTTACATCTTCACCCTGATCGATATCGGTCGAAGCGTTCCGGTTTGCATTTACGGTATTGAAATTCACCCCACCTACTCCATTTGGATCATCGTCTGTACCACCATCGCGCACGAGAGTATTGATATCCTGCGGAGTCGACCGGGCGTTATGATGATCTTCACCCAGAGCCGTTCTCATCTCCAGACTATCAAGTAACCATCCTCCAGTATTGCCGTTGCCCTGCGAACCGTCACCGGTAGCAGCCGTCACCCCGATGTAGGCTTCCTGACCGCCAACAATATCGGCAATCGCTTCGTCCACCGTGTGCTCCACTGTGCGCGAGTTACCATACTCATCCGTCATCGTGACGTATAGAATCTGCGAACTCGCGTCGTAGGTTACCGTCGCGGTGAAGCGCGTATCTTCGTCAAAGTTTGCACCACCAAAATCGTTGGTGTTGTTTTGACTGGTATTCACCCAAATCGGATAACGCGTCTGGCTGGCACGATTATTGGTAGTGCCGTCGTTTTCGTAAATCTCGATAAACGAACTCGCATCTTCAATTCGTAGAGTAACCACGAAGGCATCCTGAATTCTTGTCGCTACCGGCCCAAGAAAACCCTGATTGTTTCCGTCGTCACCCAGAGCCGCAGGTCCACGGGCATCATTATGAATTACGAGAGCAATGCCATCCTCAATTTCACCGCCGGTATCCTTGATCGTGAAATCATACTCGATCTGGAAATCTCCGGAAATATCGTGCGTATCATTCTGAAAAATTGATCCCACTGTTCCACGAAAATCATTGCCCGATTCGGTGAACTTGATCGATGTCTCTGTGCCCGTATAGAGAGCCTGGTCCGGATTACCATTTACGATTGAACCGGTACCATTCGTATTATCCAGATAGTCATGCTGAATCGCATCACCATTCAGCGTCCAGCCATCGATGTCGCTGAAGTCCTGTTGGTCGATCACCGTTTCCCAGGTGACGCCTTCGCCTGCTGAGAAATCCGGAACGCCATTGGCATCCAGAGG
>JAHDCN010000427.1 GCA_020629815.1 Verrucomicrobiota bacterium | reverse complement strand
AAGCCCGCGAGACCGATAAGAAAAAGGTCATCATTCTCGGTGGTGGCCCGAACCGGATTGGTCAGGGCATTGAGTTCGACTACTGCTGTGTTCACGCCGCCTTTGCTCTGAAAGAGCTGGGTTTCGAAACGGTCATGGTCAACTCCAACCCCGAGACCGTTTCCACCGATTACGATACCAGTGACAAACTCTACTTCGAGCCGCTTACGCTGGAAGACGTGCTGAATATTTACGAGCAAGAGCAAGCCTGGGGAATCATCGTGCAGTTTGGCGGTCAGACTCCGCTCAACCTCGCGGCAGACCTCAAACGACTTGGTTGCAACGTGATTGGGACCTCTCCGGAGAGCATTGAGCTCGCTGAGGATCGGAAACATTTCTCCGCCCTGCTCGACAAGCTCGGTCTGCAACAGGCTCCGGCTGGAACTGCAGTGTCCGTCGATGGTGCGATCGAGATTGCCCAAAAAATCGGCTATCCAGTATTGGTTCGCCCGTCCTTTGTGCTCGGCGGTCGCGCCATGATGATCGTCTACAACGATGAAGAACTGGAGCACTACATGCAGAACGCTGTGGACGCGAGCCCTGAACGCCCAATTCTGGTGGATCAGTTTCTCGAAGACGCAACCGAGGTCGATGTCGATTGTATTTCCGACGGCGACACCAGTGTAGTCGGGGCCATCATGGAGCATATTGAAGAGGCTGGTATCCACTCTGGCGACAGTGCCTGTGTGATTCCTCCGTTCACGCTGAGCAACTCGATGAAAGAGAAGATCACTGTTGCCGCAAAAGCGCTGGCAGTGGAACTCGAGGTGCGCGGCCTGATGAATATTCAGTTCGCCGTCAAAGACGAAGAGCTCTACGTCATCGAAGTGAATCCACGTGCCTCACGGACCGTACCTTTTGTTTCCAAATCAATTGGAGTGCCATTGGCAAAACTCGCAGCCAAGGTAATGGCAGGCGAAAAACTCGCAGATCTCGGATTTACCAGCGAAATCGTGCCGGAGCACTACTCCGTGAAAGAAGCGGTGTTCCCATTCTCCAAATTCCCCGGCATCGACATCAGTCTCGGGCCGGAAATGAAATCCACTGGTGAGGTAATGGGTATCGATTCAGATCTCGGTATGGCCTACGCCAAGGCGCAGATGGCGGCGTCTTCCTCACTACCCCTGGAAGGCAATATTTTCCTCAGTGTAAAAGATCGCGACAAGCCGGAAGCTGTGAAGTTGGCGAAAGACTTAAGCGATTTGGGATTCACGATTTACTCGACCGCAGGCACCGCCGCGATGATCGAAGAAAGCGGAGTCAAAGTGAACCAACTACACAAGCTGGCTCAGGGCCGCCCCAACGTTCTCGACATGATCAAGAATGGGGAAATCCAAATGGTGATCAACACACCGAGTGGAAAAGTCCCGCGCCGTGACGAGGTTCGCATCCGCAGTGGTGCTCTCGCCAATCGCGTCCCGATCATGACCACCCTGCGCGGAGCCCGCTCCAGCATTCAGGCGATTGCGTCGATGAAGAAATCCGACATGGGCGTGAAGCCGTTGCAGGAGTATTGTTAATCCCCACTCCTGCGTCTTGACACTCGCGTGAGTCCTGCCACTCTTTGAGGCATGACTTCATTGCGATTTGCTGCGCTGTTGGCGCTCGGATTTTCGATTTCTTCCATCTCGGTTCAGGCTGATAACTGGCCCAACTGGCGCGGACCATTCTTCAATGGTTCCTCTGAGGAAAAAGGACTGCCCACCAAGTTTTCCCGCTCAGAACGAGTCGCCTGGAAAGCACAGCTTCCCGGAAAAGGAGCATCCACCCCGATTGTTTGGGACAATGCTGTTTTCCTGACTTCCATCGATGAAGAACAGGAAGGCGTGGTCGCAATTCGCCTCAGCGCGACCAGCGGAAAAGTTGTCTGGTCGAAAAAGTTTGGTGAGGGAACTCATCAAGATGATCGCTCCGGCTATGCCAGTCCTTCCGCAGTCACCGATGGAAAGCTGGTCTTCTTCTTCAGCGGCAGCGGCGATCTCGCAGCTCTCGACTTTGATGGCAACGAAGTCTGGAAACGCAATATCCAAAATGAATATGGCCAGTTTGCCTTTGGCTGGACCTTTTCCACCAGTCCAGTTCTCTACAACGAGACTCTCTACATGCAGGTGTTGCAGCGCGATGTCCCTGCCAACGGACGTGGCCGTCCAAACGGTCCTAACGATTCCTATATTCTGGCGCTCGATCCACAAACTGGACGCGAGAAGTGGCGTCACATCCGCCCGGCCAAGGCTGTGGCGGAATCACTGGAGGCATTCACTACGCCGACTCCTATCGTTCACGCAGGTCGCCAGGAACTACTGGTGGCCGGTGGGGACTGCCTTACTGGACACGACCCCGCGACGGGAGCCGAGCTCTGGCGCTGGGGAACCTGGAATCCTGACCGTATTGGCCACTGGCGCCTGGTTCCTTCTCCGACCTACGGCAATGGCGTGATCCTCGCGTGCGCTCCAAAAGGCGAACCCGTCTACGCCGTAAACGCCGGCAAAAACGGCAAGGTTCTCAGCACCGACCAGATTTGGCTGACCAAGGACAAGCAGGTTTCCAGCGATGTGCCGACACCGCTTTTTTACGATGGCTATTTCTACATTCTGAATGGCCGGAACAAGTTTCTTTCCTGCCTGAAGCCGGGCACCGGTGAAGTGGAGTGGACTCAGCGTCTCGATGCTAAGGTGAAACTGGAAACCTCACCGACCGGTGC
>JAHDCN010000426.1 GCA_020629815.1 Verrucomicrobiota bacterium | reverse complement strand
GCTGCAGCACAGTCCTCCGGAATCGGCGGATTCGAATGGATGGAAGGGATTCCCGGAAACGTCGGAGGCAGTCTGCGCATGAACGCAGGTGCGATGGGAACCGAGACTTTTGATCAAGTAGTCAGCGTGACTATGATCGATGCTGAGGGCACGATCTTTGACAAGTCGCTGGATGAGATTCGCCACTACTACCGCAACGTCCCTGAGCTGGCTCACAATGTCGCTGTTTCCGCCTTGTTCCGCGGAGAAGCGGCTCCTGCATCGGACATTGCGGATAAAATGGAAGAGTCGAAGAATAAGCGTCAGACTTCCCAACCGGTGGCTGCCAGTGCTGGCTGTATTTTTAAGAACCCAATGAAGACTCTCGGTGCTGGTCAGTTAGTCGACGAGCTTGGTTTAAAAGACACCGGAATCGGCAAAGCGCGAGTCAGTGAGGTTCACGGAAATTTTATCGTCAACGACAAGGGCAGGGCGACCGCCAGCCAGGTTCTCGAGTTGATTGAAGATATCAAGGAAGTCGCTCTCCGCGAGAGAGGGATCGAATTGGAAACTGAAGTGCAAATTTTGGGTCAGGATGACCCGATCTAACCCTGTTACCCCTTTGACCTAACAGGGTATGGTCAGTGACCTAACCCTGTTGAATCCATCCCCCTAAAGTAAAACCAGCCGTATCTGTCCTACACATGAGTAACCCGTTTTCTGCCAAACCCGGGAGCCAACCACCAGCAAAGAAACAACCGCCGACTCAGACAGCGTCGCCTACTTCCCCTCAGCGGACGGCACCGGCTCCGGCGACTGAAGAAAAACCGAAAGCGGAGCACCACCTGGCTGCCCCGCGAACTTCGGTTCGACGTGTAGTTCAAAAGGCCCGGGAGGAAGCGGAGAAGGCTCCTAAAGAGGGGAAGCCGCAAATTGCAGTGGAGCAGAAAACAGCTCCAAATCCTGAGCCTTTGGAAGAGCCGCCGACGGCTGTTGAAAAAACGAAGCCAGCTCAACCAAAGAGCGAATCCAAATCGATTGAGAAGAAGCAGGAGCTTGTCGAGAAAGAGAAGGCAGTTGAGCCGAAAGAAAACAAAGACGAAAGCGTAACACCCGGGCTGAGCCTGGAGGAAACCAGTTGCCGCACCTGTCGATTTTTTGAGAGCCGGGGAAAAGACCGGGGAGCGGTCACCACTGGCGAATGCCGTCGAATGGCTCCGGTTCCCGGAAACCGTGACCAGGCCAAGTGGCCGGAAGTAGGCTGGGATTCCTGGTGTGGTGAATGGGGCCAGGGGATCAGTCAGGAAGATATGATGCGCCTCGCGAAAGCCGTTGCCGATGAAGTGGGCGAACCACTGGGCGATGGGGTAGAGATTTAGTGGCTTTCAAAACGAAAGAAGCCCGGAAAAATCCGGGCTTCTCGGGGGTTTTCTCGAATTGGGAAGAAATCGAGGGAAAGTGTTTTTCGTTTAGCGAGTCTCGCCTGCCGGTCTGGCAAAAATTTCCAAAGGCAGCTCGCGAATTTCAAACTCGGCACCAGTCAGGATCAACTGCTCCTTCTTCGGATCAATGGTTACCACTTCACCGTTTCTTAAGGTAATCTCAGATTGTCCTTTTGCGGTTAGAATACCAGTGCTCTTATCGACGCTCACCTCAAGCTCACGGGCGGCGAGTGTAAATTCTTCGTGAACCATCAGCACATTACCGGTGTAATTCATGTGTTCGCCACGGTGGCTGGTGTTGTCCGCAGAAATAGTTACCGACTCCATCCGGGTGGCGCGATTGGGCAGTTCCGAAGGTTTTGGTGAGAAGTCGCTGACAGAGGCGAGGTTGTCCTGTTTCAGCTCAACAGAAGCCAAGGCCTCAGAGTCACCTGAAACCGGAGTCAGTTCTCCCTGGAATGGGCGGTGGGCACCGGCTTGCAAAGGTTTCTTCGTCTTCACTTTGACCTGTTCCGAACTGGCAGGCTCTACAGTCTTGACCACAAAGTGAAAGGTGTCGGAGTGACGTGACTCTTTCGTTTCGAAGGAAAATTGGTTCAGGGCCAGCAGGCAAAGGCCGACGGCTGCGGCTGCCGAACCGACTACCACGGTCCAGTTCAGGGCACCGAATCGAGGTTGTGCCGGAACTATCGGGGCGGTGTCCGCAGGGGTTGCTGCCGTGGTATTGGCGATGATTGCATTCACCAGCGTGGTATCTTCTTCTGTTCCCAGACGGGCATGCTCGCGCAGCAGGGAATCGGTGAGGGGTTCGCTGGTTCTATCAATCGTAGCAGCGAAGATTTCCTCCAGTAGGGCTTCATCGTCTTTGCTGCGCAAACGGGCATGTTCGCTCAACAAGGAATCCGCCAGCCGTTCGGCCGGATCAGAAAATTGAAGAGAGTTGTCAGAATTGGAATTCATTGTGACGGTTGAGGGGAAAGAGGTTAGGAGGGGAGAATCTGCATCTTGTTATCGACGCAGTCTTTGAGCAGGGTTCGTGCCCGTTGCAGGCGTTTGCGAATTGCAGCCGGGGCTGTTCCGAGCACCTCAGCGACTTCATCGCCGGTACGTCCTTCGTAGTAAAATTCAAACACCGTTTCGCGCAGGTTTTCCGGCAGTCGGGTCAGACACTGTTCGAGAGCATCAAACACGGAGCTGTCAGCGGTCGCTTTGTGCCCTTGCCAGTGCGCAATATCAGCATCCATTTCGCCGATTTCCGTATCAGTGAGCTGGTAGCGCTGATTTTTGCGCAGCCACTCGCGCCACTTGTTGCGAACGATTCC
>JAHDCN010000425.1 GCA_020629815.1 Verrucomicrobiota bacterium | reverse complement strand
TGCAGATGATAAAACGTCAGCGCCCAGTCGGTGAAATAGATCGAACCATCGGGGCCGTAGGCCAGACAGGTTGGGCGAAAGTGTTCACTGCCGGTGAGCAGCGTGATTCGTTTGGTTTCGAAGCTCGCGCCTTTTCGTTTCAAAGGGTAAAAATCCAACCGGTGATCGCTCCATGAGCCCGAAAGAAGTCCGCCGCCCAGAGGCAGGACTCCACAGGGAGCTTCACCGGAGGGATGCAGCATCGGTAGCGTGCCGGGCAATTCACCATTCCACGCAACAAAGGGATGAATCGGAGCATTGCCGTAGCGCCGGTTGTATCCGTAGTCGCCGTCCTCCACCACATGAATCATGCGGCAGGGCGGACGCGATCCGGGGTCATTCTCCGCAGCGAAAATCTCGCCGTCTTCCCGGGCGCAAACACCAAAAGGATTCCAGAATCCTTTGGCGATGCGGCGCAGACTTTCTCCATCCGGAGTGCATCGAAAAATCCCGCCTTCACCGGTGCCTTCAATGGTCACGCCATCCTTTCCGGTAAGCTTCCACTCTTTCCAGAAGTTCTCGCCGAGCGCGAAAATCAAATCCCCATCTGGATGCCAGCACAAGCCAGCGAGACCATTGTGCGGGTAATCCGCAATCGTCTCCAGAGTCGCTACGTTTTCCTCCACATCAGCCGTGCCATCGCCATCCGTATCCTTGATGCGCAAAATGCGATCCCGTTCCGCCAGGTAGACCCAGCCGTCTTTGCCGAGTTCCAGATCCATCGTGGCCACGGTGCTGTTGTAAAACACCCGGCGATTGGAGCCGTCGTTGTCGAAGATCAGAATCTCGTCATTCTCCGGACCGTCGTAGGGCTCGGGACGAAAATGAGTGTGACTGGCCACAGCCCAAATCTGCCCTTTGGCATCTACGTCGATTCCCGTGGGCGTGACGATCTCCGGATGATCGACGACCAGTGACAGTGTCACGCCCGGTTGTAAGATTTTTGTGTTGGGAGAAATATCATCAGGAACGACCGGAGGGTCGGCGGCTCGAGCTGAGAACGACAGCCCAAGCGCAACAAATGACAGCGCCGCAATACACTTCTTACAAAAGTCCATGCTCCATCATGGGAACTCCCATGACAGATTGCCAATCAAAACAGGGGACGTTTTTCCTCCCTGGAGAATTCTCAGTGAATCTTCTCGAGCAGGAAATTGCGCAGGTCGGCAATCGCGATGCGCTCTTGTTTCATTGAATCACGCTCACGCAGGGTGACGGTGTCTTTCAGATCTTCCTTGCCCTCTTCTTCACCCAGCGTTTCGAAATCAATCGTCACACAGTAGGGGGTTCCGACTTCATCCTGACGACGATAGCGACGACCGATTGCCGCCGTTTCATCATAGAAGACGTTCATGAACGGAGTCAGCATCGACTGAACCTCGCGGGCCTTTGCTACCAGCTCGGGCTTGTTTTTCACCAGTGGCAGGATCGCGACTTTTGTCGGCGCCATTCTCGGAGCAAAGCGCAACACCACGCGGGTCTCCTCTTTGCCCTTGTCGTTGGTAATCGTTTCTTCGTCGTAGGCTTCACAGATCAACGCCAACACGGTACGGTCGCAACCGGCGCTCGGCTCGACTACGTGAGGAATGAATTTCTCTTTCGCCTCGGCATCAAAGTATTCCATCGACTTGCCACTTCCCTTGGCATCGTCGTGTCCATCCTGGTGCGCCTTGAGATCGTGATCGGTCCGGTAGGCAACCCCTTCCAGTTCCTGGATTCCAAACGGGAATTCATATTCGATGTCGTAGGTCTTCTTCGAATAGTGAGCGCGCTCGCCATCCGGCACGTCGAGGATGTGCAGCTTGTCGCGCGGAATTCCGATTTCCTCGTAGAACTTCAGGCGTTCCTCGAGCCACTCATCCGTCAGGCGCAATCCATCTTCGCCGCTGCAGAAAAATTCGATCTCCATCTGCTCGAACTCACGGGAGCGGAAGGTGAAGTTTCTCGGGTTGATCTCGTTGCGGAATGACTTCCCGATCTGGGCAATTCCGAAGGGCAGTTTGATCCGGTTCGAGTCGAGCACGTTTTTGAACTGCACGAAAATCGTCTGCGCGGTTTCCGGACGCAGGTAAGCGGTCGCCTTGGGATCGTTCTCGTCAGCCGAAGCACCCATCTGAGTTTTGAACATCAGGTTGAACGAACGCGGCTCGGTGAGCAGCGATCCGTTCTCCGGATTGAAGTCAGTGGAGTCGGTCACTTCTTCCGTGCGGTCCGCAGTCAGCTCGATCTTCTTCGGGGAAATCTGCTTATCGGTCAAAAACTGGGCGTAGTACTGACGGGCCGTTTTCTTGGCCTTGTTTTCGTCCTGTCCCTCCTGCAGCAAAACGGCGAAGTTTTTCTCAACTGACCAACCGCTTTCTTCATGCGAAGCACCGGAATACCAGTGAACGGTTCCGGACTGTGGTTCGATCTGGTCGGCGCGCAGGCGTGCCTTGGAAAGCAGGCAGTCACACATCGGGTCGGAGAATCCGCCGACGTGACCGGAAGCCTTCAATACTTCCTGATGAGTCAGGATCGATCCGTCGAGCCCGACAATGTCCTCACGCTCCTGCACATTTTTTCTCCACCAATATTCCTTGAGGTTGCGTTTCAGCTCGGCACCCAGCGGGCCGTAATCCCAGCAGCCATTGAGACCGCCGTAAATTTCAGCGGATTGAAAAATGAAGCCTTTGCGTTTGCACAGGCTGACGATTTTCTCCATCAGGGCGGC
>JAHDCN010000030.1:14478-17277 GCA_020629815.1 Verrucomicrobiota bacterium | reverse complement strand
TGATCTCCATTCCTGAATATCGCGAGACACCGCTAGTCAGCGCAGCTTTTGCACAGCGCTTACATTGAACGTTCACTTTTTCCTGAACAGTTGCTCCCGAGGGCAGGTGATAGACACGGCGAATGTCGTCTTTTTTGAAAGCTGCATAGATTGCGACCTCCACTTTTGGTTGGGCATCTCCGCGCACCTCTCCTAACACCTCGGACTCAATGCTGATGGTATTCAGGCCACGCTTCAGCCCGCCCATCACCAGTTCTTTGCCTGATGCATTGGTGAGTCTTGCTGTCAGGTGGCCGTTCACTTTCACCTCTGTTCTGTAGCCGATTGAAGTGATCCAGATTTCTGCAATGTAGTCGGGTGTGTTTACCGGTTGAGGAAGAGGGGGCAGTTCGGGGTCGGGTTGAAATTCCGGACGGCTCAAAAACGACAAATCCTGATTGCGAATCTTGAGCAGCATTTCGCCATCGTTACCAATCTTGACTACGCGAAGGTTATCAAATTTCCAAATGCCGTTGTCTTGCATGAAATGAAGCACGAGAAGGTTGTCAGTAATCTGATTTGGGTCATCGACCATGCCGAAATTGGCTTTTCCGAAATAAACTGAACTGGCGGTTTCACCCCGGCTGAAGCAGCCGAGTGCAACCAGTCCGCCCAGGCTGGGTGCCTGAACTGGATCTTCAAAAAATGCCTGTGGCCACGGAGCTTTCTCGGAAACGATTCGATTGCGCACCTGGATCTGTCGCGACAGCGCGGTGACCTGCTCCCAGGCACTTAGGTTTTTGTCGGCCATCGACTTTCTCCAGGATTCGTATAACCCCTCCAGCGATACCCGAATATCCGGGGCCGGGCGCGCTGGTGGTATTTCACCCGTTGGCGGTGGCGGGACAATGCCGGGAGGAGTTTGGTCCTGCCCGTAGCTTTTGGGGCTGCCAACAGAAAGCAAAAGTAGCAGGAAAATTGAGAGACGAAGAGCCATATCAGCAACATATCATGGACCTTTCGATGCTACAAAGCCAAGAATCAGATGCAGTCCAGCGACTTGTGCGTACATTGTCGTCCCTGGATTATGCCGAAATCGTTTAAAGACGTCGCCGAAAGACAGCAGCTGCTCCTCGAAATGGCGCAGTCTTTTACCTACAAGCCGATCGGTGAACAGGATGAACTCGATATTCATTTTTACTTGCCCAAAGACCTGAAGGAAGGAGAGCCACGGCCGGTTATTCTGTTTTTTCACAGTGGCGCTTTTGATCGTGGCAGCAAAATCCAGTTTGCGCCACACGCGTTGTATTTCATTGAGCGTGGTGCGGTGTGCGGCCTCGTGAGCTATCGAACGAAAGAGTCCCACCCCGAAACCAACCCGACCGAAGCGCTTCAGGACGGGGTGTCAGCGATTCGATTTGTCCGGCAGTATCAGGAGAAACTGCACATTGATCCGGAGAAGGTAGTTGTTCTGGGGGCGCAAGCCGGGGCGACGATAGCAGGATGCGCTGCCATGAACGCCCCGATCCCTGATGATTGTGAGTGGGAGAAAAATCCAGATCAAAATGGACACCCGAATGCCGCCGTTTTGCTCAGCCCGTTTATTAAGATTTCCCGGGAGCACTATGGAGCAGAAGAGTTCGTTGATGTAGCTGAGTGTAAGCGGGCCAGCTTGTTTCGGCACATTAAAGCCAAGTGCCCTCCCATGCTTCTGGTGGCCGGGACGGCTGATCGCTTGATTCCTTTTGAGCATGCCGAGCAATTCGCGTTGAAGATGCAGAAGAAGCGCAACGTTTTCGAGTTTTTGCCTTTTGAGGGACGGGGCAGCAATTATTTCAATCTGAATGTAGATCCGGTTTCCTACGAGGTTTGCCTTGGTGCGATTGATAACTTTCTGGTCGAGCAGGGCTTTCTCGAAGAGCAGAAAGAAGGGCAGGAAGACGTCCGCGTGATCTCTTGGCGGGAGACAGACTTTTAGCATGCTCGTCCGTTTGCTCCAGATTGGCATCGTGATCTTCTGGCTCAGCACCGTATGTTGGTTGGGATTTTCCGTTTGGTCACCGAGCGGTTTCCGCATGCAAAAAGCCGAGCCTGAAGAAGTGCTCGATCTCTTTTTTGAATGGAATGACGCCACGCAAATGGCCCTTTTGGAAAACGGCAAATGGGTCGGGCGGCTATCCCTTTCCGGTGCCGCTGGAGAGGACAAACGGGTCGGCGAGTACCGCAAGGCGGCGTCAATGAGCGGCACCATGAAGGGTGCGCAGCAGCAAGTTTCTGATGATAATTTGATGGATGTGTTTTTTCGGGGGAATCTGGAGTTTTCCGAGACGATGACTTTGAAAGAAGGGGATTTCTCCCTGGGAGTTTCGTCCCAAAAGCTATCGGTTCTCATGGCGCTGCTCGGAGATCCTCCGACTTTGCGGGCGCAAGCGAAGGTAGGCGACCAGGTGCTGTTTCAATATGGTGATCCGACAAAGAAGGACTCTGCTGATGACCTTGCAGAAAAACTTCCTTTTGGTGGCGCTGCCGGAAACATGGGGCTATCCGGATTTTTTCCCGGGCAGTTGGGTCTGACTCCGGGGCAAACGTATGGCGATCTGGATTCGGTTAATATCGGGCTCGCTGCCTGGAGAGGGAAGAAAGAGTTCGGTGGTCGGGATTTGCCTATCTATCTCGTGGAGTTCGACATTCGGGACTATGACCAGAAAGTAAGAATCTTTGTCAGTGAAACCGGCGAGCCGCTCCGGGTGGAAACGACATTCGGATACGAAGCGGTATCCGAAGTTTTGGTGCCTTTGGATGCGTATCAGAAATCTCAGG
>JAHDCN010000030.1:0-14378 GCA_020629815.1 Verrucomicrobiota bacterium | reverse complement strand
AAATACGAAGAAGACCCATGTCATTCAACACGACGTTTCTCCGCCCCAAGTTCCTCATCCTCCTCGGAGCAGTTCTGGCCTATTTTTTAATCGGCCCGGAAGTGGGTATGGCTCAAGATGAGGGTGCCGCCGCCGCAGACGCCCCTCCGGCGACTGAGGGTGAAACCAAAACCCTGATGGATAAAATCAAGGATGCTGGAATCTTCATGGTTCCGATCGGTATTCTTTCTATCCTGATGATTACTCTTGCTGTGTTTAACATTCTTCAGCTGGGTAAGAAAAAATTTGTGCCGCCTGTTTTGAAACAGACAGTACTGGCGAACATGGCTGACGTCCGGGTTCGTAGCGCGATCGATGCCTCTGCTGCGGATCCATCCTACCTTGGTCGTATGCTCACTCACGCACTGCCTCACGTGGATGCAACCGACCCCGAGACTCTGGGGCGGGAGAAAGTGGAAGACGCGGTTGCTGATTTCTCGATTAAGGAAAACTCACGTTATATGTCATGGATTGGCTACTTTTCGGTTATCGCTCAGGCGGCACCGATGATCGGTCTGTTCGGAACGGTTGCCGGTATGATCATGGCGTTCGATACCATGGGACTCAGTGGTGGTTCTGACCCGGGCGCTCTTGCTGGTAACATCTCGCTGGCTCTGATGACTACTGCCGGTGGTCTTGTGGTGGCGATTCCGAGTATCTTCTGCTTTTACATTTTCAAAAACATGTTCAATAAGCAGGTTGGTGAAGCTCAGGAAGTAGCTGCGGAAGGACTGGATGCTGCCATTGCTACAGTCAATGCTGATCAGCAGCTGGCTAAGGTTCCAGAAGGTATCTCCGAAGGGTAAAAATTCGGGTTTCCGAATTTCGTGATCGACCTCCGGTTTGATTTTCTGTAATCTCCTGGAGGTGAATTCAACACGGTTTTAGAGACTATGGCTTCCGAAAAACTGAAGGCTGCAATGGCAGCAGAGGGAGAGGACATGGAGATGGATATGTCCTCCATGATCGATCTGGTTTTCCTGCTTCTGATTTTCTTCATGGTTAGTTCTCACCTGATTATCGTGAAAATCGATAAACGGGTGAAGCCGCCGACCGCGAAGAACGCTCAAGTCGCGAAAAATGCGACAGGGCGTGTAGTCGTCAACGTTCTCGAAGACGGGACGATCTGGGGGCAGGACGAACTTGAGCTTACCTCTGACGAGTCGATCACTGACTATGTAGATCAGGCATTTCAGATGAACCGGGAGAACGGGATTGAGACTCGGCTGAATCTCCGGGCAGATGAGGGTGTTGATACCCGTATCATCAAGAAAGTGGTGAAGGCCGCTGGCGACGCAGGCGTCACCGAAGTGATTTTCGGAAGCTACGTAGTGGAACGCTGATATTTTATTTTGTAATACCATGGGTAGAAGAAGAAGACAGGCACCAAAAGAGGAAGATCCGGGATTGGATATGTCGTCGTTGATTGACGTCAGTTTCCTGCTTTTGATTTACTTCCTGGTTACCTCAACGCTGGATCCGAAAGAAGCGGATTTAGGGATGACAATGCCGACCAGTCAATCCAGTAGCTCGCAAGAGGTGGAGATTGACCAAATGACGATCGAAGTCAATGGGGCCGGACACATTGTGGTGAATGAAGAAGTTTTGGATACCGATCCGGATTCCCGAGAAGTTCCGATGTTGTTGGATCGCCTCACTACTTATGCTGAGAGCGCTCGCCTCACAGATTCCAAACCAATGGTGATTATCGCGGCTGATGACGCGGCGAAAGGTCAGAGGTTTGTCGATGTACTGAATGCCCTGGCGGATCAGGATGTCGGAATCAAGAACGTAACCATTTCCGGATTCACGGAGGAGTAGCAAATTAGCGGGCAGATTTTTTCCTGGCTGATGGTTTGCCGATTTTCGGTGAATCCGATTACCAGTGAATATTCAGGAAAAGAAAGGAAGCCCAGATGAGAAAGCGTTTGCAGAGAAAGTTGAACAGGTTAG
This sequence comes from Verrucomicrobiota bacterium, assembly GCA_020629815.1. Taxonomy (GTDB): domain Bacteria; phylum Verrucomicrobiota; class Verrucomicrobiia; order Verrucomicrobiales; family DEV007; genus Arctic95D-9. Next base: position 12,386 of record JAHDCN010000030.1, on the reverse strand, counting down.
AGCAGCGAAGTCACGGGCGGGAAGCGCTCGACATTTCCTCCTTAGTCGATGTGAGTTTTCTTTTGCTGATTTACTTTCTCGTTACCTCCACTCTTGAGCCACAGGAAGCGGATCTGGCGATGACCATGCCCGGGCCGCCTCCGATTGGCGAGAACACTTACCCTGTGGATAACACAAGGCCATTAATCGAGGTGAGCGAGTCCGGTGTCATCTTCTTCGAAACGGAAATGCTCGACTCTGATTTGGATCGGAGACAGTTGCTTCTGCTCGAAGATCGGCTCCGAACATTTTCCGAAGCCAGCCTTTTGATCGACCCGACCAAAGGTGCCGGGATCGATCTGGATGTAGCTGATGCCGTCCCCGGTCAGCGATTTATCGATGTGTTGAACTGTCTTGCTGAAGTCGGCATATCCGATGTCCGGTTTATCCAATAATTTTTCAACGAAACTCCTCCCAACATTTTCTATATAAGAATGAAACAAGTAACTCTCAAAAGAAGCCGTCTTTTGCCGGTGGTGCTCGCAGCGCTGATGCTGCCGGGATTTCACCTTCAGGCGCAGGACGAAGAAGACAACAGCGTCGAAGGATTGTATCGCAAGGCGGTCGAACAAAATATGTCGGGTGATCCCGCAGCCGCGTCGAAGACCTTTGAAAAATTGTTCGATCTTTCCGGTGGTTTGGAAACGCTTTTTGAAGACTACGGTGCACCAGCAGGTGGTCTTGTTTTTGACTACGGAATGACGCTGATGCCTCAGCAGCTTTGGACCGAAGCGAAGCAGGCGTTTACTGATTCCTACAATGCGGATGAAACGGCGAAAAAAGTAAAATCGGCGATTCCGGGAAACAATACGCGGAAGAGTCTGGCCCAGTTTCAGTTGGCTTTTTGTGAAGCTCAGTTGGGAAATCACGAAGAGGCCCTGCGTCTCTATGACGAATACATCGGTTCAAATCCTCCGCAAAGTGAGTTGGCTCAGGTTCGCAACAGCTTCAAGCTGCGTCGCGGCACCACTCTTCTTAAGTTGGGGCGGGTAGATGAAGGAACTTCAACTATCCAGGAGTTGTTCGACAATCAGGAAGCCTGGAAAGTGACCCCACCTTTTCTGATGCAGGGACTGCTTGAGCTTGGTCTGGGTTGGGTTGACAACGCCAACGCCGCTGATCCTGACAACACCAAAGCTCTGGAAGCAATTGAGACACGTGCTCACGCTTTCCTGAATTCGTATGGCGATTTGGTCAAAGTGCGTCCTTCCGATCAGTTCCGCTATGGCTTCGTCGATCGCTTGAAGAAACTCGGTTTCGAATCGACCAAGGCAGAACTTCCTTCACTTGGACTGCGTTACTTCGCTTATACACCGACTGTTCAGCAGATCCGGGACGACATTAACCTGCGTCTAGCAGAGTTTCCGATTGGATCCGGTGTTCCATCTCAGTTTCAGCAGCTGATCGACCGCCTGGACGAAGCAGAGAAAGCTGAGTTTCATCCTGATGCAGAAATCCTGCGCCTCACTGCGAGCTGTTACGAAAAATTGGGCAACTATCAGGCACCCCGTTCCATCTATTGGCACCTTGCTGAGCATTTCCCTGATGTGGATCAGGAGAAGCGCGGTGAGATTTTGCACGAAGCTGCGCGTTTTTCATCGATGCTTGCTGACTATCCGGCAGCTCAGTATTTCGGCGAAAAATTCATGGCGGAAATGCCGGAGGATCACAAGCTGCGTAGCAACGTAGCGACTTTCATGCTGCAATCGCTGTTTACTTCACGCCAGTATGACATGGTCATTGATGTGTGTGAAAAGGTGCGGGCACAATATGAGCCCGGTGCAAATCAGCGGGAGTTGGCTGATTCACTTTATCCGCTGGCACTTTACTCCACCAAACGTCACGAAGAAGCGGAAGCGCCGTTTGACGAGTACGTGAAAAACTATACCGAAGGCAACAACCGTGAGATGGTCATGTTCCACCGCGGCAACAATTCGCTCATTTTGAATAAAATGCGCAGTGCTGCTGAACAGTTGGATGACTTCCTGAAAGCTTATCCGGAATCGGAAAAATTCGGTGATGTTGCCATCGCTGATCTGGCGACAGCTCGCTACAATCTGGAAGACTACCCCGCAGCTATCAAAGCGTCTGAGAAACTGCAGGAGTTTGCACCGCAAACGAAACCAGATACCAAGCAACTGGGCCGCGTGCTGAATATTGAGGGTGATGCCTACATTGTGCAGTCCGACGCAATGACTCAGAAAGAGCAGGCTGAGCAAAAAGCTGAGTGGCGTCAGAAAGGTCTCGATGCCTACCTTCGGGCCAAGGACGAAGCCAAGAAGACGCTCGCTGTGGCCGACGAAGGTCAGGAGGAATACTTCAAAACGGTGGCAGCAGAAGCGATCTGGAAAGCGGCTGACCTTTACTACACCGATGAGAAAAACGAAGAAGGTCTTGCCTTGTATGATGAGTTCTTCCCGGACTACGCAGGCACTTTCTGGGAGCCGCAGATTTCAGTTTTCTCTCTGGAGCCTTTGGAAGGCGCAGGCCGCGGTGAAGAGGGGCTTGTTCAAGTCGAGAAAATGATCAATGTGCTGGGTAACAAGCCGCCCGAAGAGCAGGACCTCACTCTGCTTCGTCAGGCGATTGGTTCCTACTCGGACGCATCTGTCCGGATCAAAGGAGCAGAGCCAACGATTCAGACGCTGGACAACTTCCCGGGATTGGATCCCAACAATCAGGCTTTGTTGACCTGGCTGAAAATCCAGAAAGTCATCGTGCTGCAGGAACTTCGCGGCAAAACCGAGAAGGACTCTCCGCAATACGCTGCGGTTGAGGGCAGAATCAGTGAGGTGTTTGAAGAACTCAAGCTGTTCGAAAAACGCAACCTCTCTGAATTCGCTCTGCAACAAATCGGTGACTACATGTCCAAAGGCGACAACCCCTTCCTCGCGATTCCTTACTATGACGAGTTGATGAGCCGGACCAACGAAGAGGCCAAAGGCTTCAAGGCATCGGCTGAAATGGCTATGGGACGAATCGAGATGCGGTCTCCCGAAGCAGGCAAGGTGCAAGCAGCTCGTGAGCGCTTCCGTCGTATCATCAATGACTACGGCACTAAGCCTGAGACCGCTGCTCAGGCGAAGCCGTTGATTCCTGAGGCCTACCTGAGTCTGGGCAAACTCCACATCAAAGCAAAAGAGTGGAAGGATGCAATCGAGGCACTGGATGCGATCAACAAAAACAAAAACTACTTCGGCAAAGAGCGGGTCAAGCGTGCTGAGGCAGGTTGGTTGTTTGGTAATGCACTGGAAGAGACCGGCGACAAACTGGCTGCCAACAAAGCGTATCTCTCAGTTGTTTCTACCTACGGAGCATTTCCCGACTATGTCACTCAGGCCTGGGAGCGTTACATCAAGATCAGTGAGGAAGACATGAACGGTATGCCTGCCGGAACTGAGGAGGAAACACTCGCCAAACGCGCGCGCCAATTGTCTCTCTACAAGCTCTGCACGAAATACATTTTCATGTGGCAGAAGTGGACGGACGATGAAGCTCCAAGTGGCGCTCTTGGTCGCCTCCGTCGTGACCTCAACGATATGAAAGGCCGGATGGCAATCACTCCGGAAGAGCAGCAGAAGATCGAGTTCGATCTGGGTCTTCCTGTTGAAGAAAACTAATCAGAACTACGGAGTAAACTTTTAGCCGACTAGATTGTAATGAAGAAATCAGCACTTTTTGTTTTGGCCGCGATTGGCCTGATGCCATTGGCTGCGCAAAGTCAGGTTCGTGAAACGCCTGCGACAATTTTCCTGGTTCAGGGGGGCAATCCTCAGGGATTCATTCAGGGATCGAATGCGCAGGGCGTTGTGTTCTCACCCGTGCAGGGACAGCAGGGAAAAACTTTTCCGTTTTCCAGCATCAAAGGAGATGGCCTGAATAAAGGGGTAAGGCTTTCCGCCCGCTCCGAGGTTCTGGCAAATGCCAGGGCAATGTTCGCCGAAGGGAAATTTCGTGAGGCTGCTGCCGAATATGGCAAAGTTTCCGATGCCTTCAGCGCATTGATTCTCGGAATCCCGCAAAACTTTGCAACTGAGGCACGCTACTTTCAGCTGGAAAGTCTGCGCCGTGCAGGAGCGTTTAGCGCCATGCCTGCCTTGCTGGAAACGCCAGCCGCGAAGACGATCACCACGCACTTGCCGGAAAGCTTCCAGCGTCCACACACCTTCCAGAAACTCTGGGCACTTTATGGGGCCAAAGATATGGCAGGGTTGAAGGCTGCGCTTGAGCGTTACCAAAAGCCACAGATGGGGCAGGAAAAGCTGCTTCCGACTCCGAACACCACAGACATGACGCTTTATGAAACTGCGCAGATCGCGTTTCTTCGGGCCAAGGTTTACGATTCGGAAGGGGAGAAAGAAAAAGCTCTTCAAGACTACTACCGCGTCTTCTCTCTCACCTCAGGTAACGATCCGTTTCTTACCAAGCAGGCGATGGGAGCGGCAATGGTGATTCAGAAAAATAATCCGGGTTTGCAGAACGAGACCAACAAGATTCCTCTGCTGCAGATGCAAAGCCTGGCGTATATCTTCAGTAAACAATTTGGTGCTGATTCTATGCCGGCGGCTTTCAAAGAGTTTGCGGTTCGTCCGGAACTTCCCAAGCCTCCTAAGGCTGAGGAGAAGCCGGAAGAAACTGCTGCGGAAGGTGAGGCCAAGCCAGCGGAAGGCGAAGACGCCAAACCTGCTGAAGAAGAAAAACCAGCAGAATAGGCTGTCTGGGAATACGACTAAACAGGGTTGGGTCACGGACCTAACCCTGTTAGACCATTTCACCGGTGAAAGTGGTAGAATGGCGGAGTCAGATTGGCTCAAATGCGCGGCATGAGCGAGGCGCGATGCGTGCATCGCAACAAGTGAATAACAAAGCAGTTGCGTCAATCTGGCCCGCTTTGCCTTTACCCGCGTAGCGCTGATTTCCCAACCGTAAAAAAATCCATTCTTCCGGTTTAACCGGAGAATTGGTCTTAGATCAAGCACCTAACCCTATTGGGTCCGGTGCTTTTTTGTTGCCTGAGTGGAAATTTTGAATTATGGTAATTATAATCAAAGAATCCCTATGAGAGCTCACCACTCGCTCTCATCTCACTTGGTTACCGCAATATTCTTTTTCCTCGGGACCGTCGGCGCTGCTGATGCAAAGGAGGGCAAAGGTTATGTCTATCCTGATGAAAATGAGGGCGGACAAACAGCTTCCGGTGAGATGTATCAGCACGAAATTCCTACCGCCGGACACGCGTGGCTTCCTTTTGGAACCATGATACGGGTTCGTAATTTGAACAATGGTCGCGTGATCGATGTGAAGGTAAACGACCGCCGCTCGCATCGCGGGCAGCTGGTGATTTTATCGCAGTCAGCGGCTCGGGAACTGGAAATGCTGCACCACCGGGTCGCAGACGTTTCCATCGAAAGGATCGGTTTTCTTCCGGAGGAAGTAGGGAATCCGTCGATTTCGAAAGACTTGCGGGTGGGCTTGCAACCGGGATCCATTACCCAGCAGGCATCGATGGGTGGGGGAAAGGCTTTTGGCAAGAAGGCGGTAAAATCGATGTCGAAGAAAGCGGTGGTAGCCGCAGCTCCTCCGCTGGCTGTTCCCTTCCTTGTGATGGGCGGTTTGAAAAAAGCGAAACAGGTTCACGGATTGGTGAAAAGCGGGAGCAAACACACCGCGAATACATTCTGGCTGGAGTTTCTGCGCACGGGTGATCGCAATCATGCAGAGCAAGTTTCCCGGATTCTTCGATTCCGCGGAGCGCCGGTGAAAGTGTATTCTCCCGATTGGGGGAAAAATTATCACGTTCTCTCGTTGGACCCGTTTGCGAGCGAAGATGCTGCCCGCAATGCGTCGACCTATATTTTGCGCCACACCGGATATCAATCGGCTGTTCGCTGGTAAACCAATAGTTTTACGCTTCTCTCTTTTCGGCTTCACGAGCTATGGCCAAAAGCCCGGGAAGATAGTCGCCAAGTGCTTCGTCGAGATCCCAGAAGCGATGCAGCGGATCGTCTTGAAAATAGTGGGCGATGAACAGGATCAGCACATTGAACAAATCGGGCTCGTCATCCGAATGAGGAGGCAGGTGCTCCCGAATCAGTTGATTCAAGGTGAACTGAATTCGCAGGAAGTTAGTGAATAAAAGAAAGAACCCATTGGCTTCAGGAACTGCGTCACCGTCGGCGTCTTTTGTGATCAGTTCCTGATTCAGGTGGCGGGCCTGCCTTTCCTCTACCTGTCCGAAAAAGCTTTCGAGGTGTGCGACAATTTCGGTTCGCAGCGCTTCCGGTGATTCGATATTCTTGTATTGGCGGGGATACTTTTGTTTTAACAGCAAACAGACCCGGTCAATCAGATTGGTGCGCAGCTCTTCGCTCTTGGTGTAAGCGGCATTGGTCCGTTGCAGGGTTCGCACAAAATATCCGATATCGACCCAGGCGAAGTCGAGCTTCGCCGGATTGGCGGAAAACAGAGATGAAGAGGGAAGGGGAGTGTCCGAGCCGCAATTGTCGAGCTGGTATTTGAATTCAACGACGTCAGCGGTGAGCTCGGCAACAATCGGAGCGAGCAGGGCTTCAACACGAACGCGAATCCACTCATCAATGTATTCCGCTGCCATCTCCTCATCGTAGCGAATAGTGCCTTCCCGGGTGAGGTAAAGCAGATCAAGAAGCGAAATCACATTGCCATTCGGCAGGGTAAGATGATCACTGGCATCGATCGGGGTTTTCAGGCTCTCCATGCGATCGTAGAGCTGGCGCAGATTGGTCAGGTCGCCCTGCCACATGTGTCCCCACGTGTCATGAATCAGGTATTTTTCGATCTCGGAGGTTTTCTCGATAGTAGTTGAGGAGTTGAGCAGATCGATGATCTCACTTTCTTTCCAGCCGAGCTTTTTGCCTAGCGTTTCCAGCAACTTTGAGTCGGCATCCCGGCCATCGAACGAACTGAATGTCGGGAAGTGGCTGAAATACTGGTAGGAGAAGCGTCCTGTATATTTGAGCCAGGCCTCCACCTCTTCGGTTTCTGCTTCGGAATCGCGAGGCTCGATCTCGCCCTTTTTTGGAATCGACCAGTATAGACAGGTTCGGGTGATGACCATTTCGACTTCACTCGCCCGCAATGGGTTTCCGGGGAAATACAGATCGAAAATCTCTTTCCGGCGTTCGGGTGGCACAGGTTCGTTGTCGGGAGTGATCAGAATTTCGCGGACTGCATCAGTGAACTCGCGACGCCGCTGCAGCTGTTGTTTCGCTTTGGCGTATTCGACCTCGATCAAATTCAGCGCACGGTCCGAGAGTGCAAACTTCTCGCAAAGTGAGCGATACACTTTTTCCCGAACCTGTGGATCCAATTTGCGAACTCGAAATTCCGGCAGCGTTTGTAACTCAATGGAGGAGACCGTTTCCGAAAAATCTCCTACAGACTCCGGGTAACGCGCTTCCATCCGGTATGCAGTGAGAAAGGCATGAATGGTATAGGGATCGGGAATTTCCGGCAGGGAATCACGCAGGTCATGTCGCAGTTCTTCAGCCAACTTTTTCTCACTGTTGAGCAAGTTTTCCAGAGGAGCATTGTCATCACCCATTTCTTTGTAGGAGTCGACGTTCAGCAAATTCATCAAGTCCCGAATCGCAGTGAAGACATCAGAAAAGTCGGCAGTCAACTCGCTGGTAAGTTCGTCATCTATGTCATCGAAAAACGGCATGCGAAAGAATAGCTCCGGAATTCCGGAATGCGAATTCCATGAAAACATTTCACCCGATTAACCTTGTTTCGTTGTTGGGAAGAAGGCTAATCTAAGCCCATGTCCCAAGCAGTGATTGATCCTAATGAAGTCCGCCGTTTCGCGGAAGAACTGAAGCGCTTTAACGGCGATTTGCAGAACTCGATGTCTTCGCTGCAGGCGCGCTTCGCGGCATTGGGTGAAACCTGGCAGGACCGTGAGCACGCCAAGTTTGCGGAAGAGTTTAAGGATACGATGAAAGTGTTGCGCCAGTTTATGGAGGCGTCGAATCATCAGGGGCCGTACTTGCTGCGCAAGGCTCAACGAATCGAGGACTACCTCGGTCAGCGATAAAAACCTCAGCCCCTCCTTCCTTTGGCTGAAAAAGCAAACGTTACCAACATTGAGGCGCTGGAGGATTTTCGCTCCAAGCTGGTGGTCTTTATTGAGAAGGCGAGTGTCATTCTCGATGAAGCCAGCGAAGAAGTGAAGCGCACACGTATCTGGCTGCAAAGTGAGCAGAAGCTTCGGCTCGACCATGAGATGCGGCGCCGAAAGAAGGAACTCGAACAGGTAGAGCAGGAGCTTTTCTCAGCCCGGCTTTCCGGTTTGCAGGAGACCAAGACCGGTCACCAAATGATCGTGAACAAGAAACGACGCGAGATTCGCGATCTGGAAAATAAACTGCGTGCGGTGTCGGCCTGGTTGCGCAACTACGATAGCAAGGTCGAGATCGAAGCGCGCAAGGTTGATAAGCTTCGCCACCATCTGGATTCAGACATGGTCAAAGGCCTCCAGTATTTGCAGGAAGCTGTGAAGAATTTAAATGCGTATGCATCACCCGGCGGAGGCTCTTCGGGTAGCAGTGACTAAGAAGATTTCTATGAGCATGCAAGCCAGCCGGACCCGGCTTTCCGGACTTTCCAAAGAACTGTCGCGACAGTGGCAGGATTGCCAGCAAACCTGGCGCGATACCAAATCGAAAGAATTCGACGCCAGCTACATTCAACCCCTGCTCGATGGGGTTGATAATGCAGTGACAGCGATGGAAGATTTGGATAAAATTTTAAAGAAACTCAGACACGACTGTGAGCTCTAAACGACTTTCCACCTCCGGAACCCTTGACCTGATCGAGTCCTTCACCAGCGGCGTCCGTTCTTTTGCGGAACGCGAGGGGAAGATTGACTATGCGGAAAAACTGAAGGACTCCAACCTGCGTCAGGATCTGGCGGAGGCGGAGGTCCAGATCAACAAGCAGGCTAAGGAACAAATCAAGCTGGCTGAGGCCGCAGCGGAACAGCAGCGGGAACAGACCGAAAAGGTTTTTGCTGATCGCAAGGGTCGGATCGACAAAGCGACCATGACGGTTCGCAATGAACTGATCCAGATGATCCAGGGCAAGGAGGGCGAATACCGCGCCAACCTGCAGAAGCAGATGATGGACGCTGAAAAGCGTCGCAAAGACGGTCTCGCTGCCGCAAAAGCCAACTACGATCAAGTCACAGCCACGTCGCAGGATTTCGGTGCCAAGTTTGATGCTCTGGAGGAAAAGGCTCTGACCGGGCTGAAGGGCTTTCCATCCTTTCGCAAAAAGCTATCCGGCCGTTTGGAGAAAGCGGTCAATGTTTCCGCGGAAGCAGGCGCACCCGATCTTTCCTCTTTGCCGGCAATTTACAAAAAGACCGGTAAAGCGGTGTCGGGATTTTCGAAGAACCCGTTTGTCGGCATGTTTTCCCGGGTGCCAATCTGGCTGTGGTTGATCGTTGTGGCGATCCTCGGTGGGATTGCGATTCCGGTGTTGCCGAAGTTGGGAATCGAGCTGGAGCTCATCAAGGTGCTGATCGGTATCGGTGCCGTGTTGGCATTTGTCCTGATGCTGTATCTCTTTGGCTGGGGCGCAGCGGCTTCCTTCTCAAAAAAAATGTCGTCCACGCTCGGCAAGGGCAAACGAATGTGTGCTCAATTCAATGCCGTAGCGCAGCTGGATGTCGATGCGCAGAAAGAGGCATTTGACGCGGAATACAACGCAGTGAAACAAAATTTTCAGTCCGGTCTGCAGTCGACTGGCGATGTCGCGGCAGATCGGCGATATGACTCAGCGGAAGAAGTCGATGCCCGTGGCGAAAGTTTGCGTCAGCGACTGAGTGCTGGATTGCAGCGGAGGTTGGATTCGATCAAGGACGGACTCCGTTCAAAGGTGGCAGGAATCGAGGCACAGAGAGATCAGCAAATTGCAGGGCTGGGAGAAGGAGAAGAGAGCGGCACCACCGTGCAGGATTTTGACGCCCAGCGACTGGGACTGTTTAGCGAATGGTCGGAGAAACTGCTGCCCGGTGAGCAGTCACTTCAGGCCGAAGCTGGTGCCCTCGCCGCAGAGACCAGTTGGCTGGAAGCTGGTTCGTCGGCATGGAGTCCACCGTCGGAAATGAATGAAGAGCTGGTCTATGGCAGCCTGGCATTTTCCCTTGAGGGTGCAGAGATCGGTTTGCCAAAGAGCGAAAAGCTGGCGCTGAATTCGAGTGGAGAGTTCGAAGTGCCTTTGCGTCTGAACTTTCCAGAGCAGGGATCGATTCTGATCGAAACTAAGAATGGTGGACGCGACGAAGCGATCAAAGCACTCAACTATCTGGTGCTCGGATTACTGGCGGGTTCGCCTCCGGGAAGAATGTCTTTCTCCCTCTTCGATCCAGTGGGACTCGGCGAAAGCTTCGCGGGGTTGATGCATCTGGCGGACTACGAGGAAATCCTGATCAACACCCGGATCCGGACGCAATCAGATCAGATTGAGAAACGCCTCGGTGAGTTATGCGATCACATGGAGAAGGTGATCCAAATGTATCTGCGTAACGAGTACGAAACGATTTCCGAATACAACGAAAAAGCCGGAACGATTGCCGAGCGGTATCACTTCATCGTAATTGCGGATTTTCCCCAGCAGTTTTCCGAAGAAGCTGCGCGTCGCCTGCTGAGTATCGCATCTGCCGGTGCCCGTTGTGGTGTCTTTACGCTGATCCACCATGACCAGCGCCATGATCTGCCTCCGGGTTTTAAGATCGATGATTTGCGTAAGAACAGTGTCTGTATCCGCTCCAATATGAACGGGTTCTTCCTGAAAGATTCCCCCGTGTCGGGAGCCAGGTTGAATCTGTTTCAGCCACCCGAAAGTGATCAATTGATTGAATGGATCCACAGGATTGGTGAGGCCAACCGCGACTCCAACCGGATTGAGGTTCCGTTCGATTGTATTGCTCCGAGTAAAGAGGAATTTTGGAGCTTGGAAACTTCAAAGGAATTGCGTGTGCCCATCGGTCGAACCGGTGCGACGAAGTTGCAGGAACTGGCGATTGGTAAGGGAACCTGCCAGCATGCGTTGATTGCGGGCAAAACCGGTTCCGGTAAGTCGACCTTGTTCCACATCATGATCACCAACCTGGCTCTTTGGTGTGATCCCGATCAGGTGGAGTTCTATTTGATTGATTTCAAAAAAGGGGTGGAGTTCAAAGCTTATGCCGACGCCAAGCTGCCTCATGCCCGGGTGATTGCGATCGAGTCGGATCGTGAATTCGGCCTGAGCGTTTTGCAGCGACTGGATGAAGAATTGAAAGAGCGCGGTGAGAAATTTCGTGAGATGGGAGTTCAGGATGTAGCTGGCTACAAGAAAGCAGGTGGTCCTGACCCGGTTCCGCGAACCTTGCTTCTGATTGACGAGTTTCAGGAATTTTTTGTCGAAGACGACCAGATATCCCAACAGGCTGCTGTGTTGATGGACCGGATCGTTCGTCAGGGCCGTGCCTTCGGAATTCACGCGATTCTCGGATCGCAAACGCTCGGCGGTGCGTTCACTCTCGCGCGCGCGACGCTTGGTCAGATGGTGATCCGGATCGCTTTGCAGTGTAACGAGGCAGACGCCTACCTGATCATGGACGACACCAACCCGGCACCGCGTATGCTGACGCGTCCGGGGGAGGGGATTTACAACGACAGCGCCGGGGCGATCGAAGCCAACTCACCCTTCCAGGTGGTGTGGCTCGACGAAGATGAGCGCGACAAGTATCTTTCACAGCTCCATGGGATCGCTGAGAAGCGCGGACTGGCCGGCAAGCCTCAGGTGATTTTCGAAGGCAACGCACCGGCTCGCGTAGCCGACGACCGGATTATTTCCGACGTCATTGCAGCCGGACCACGCCAGGGTACACCGACTCTTTTCCTGGGTGCGCCGAATGCAATCAAAGGACCGACCGAAGTTGGCTTCGAACGTCAAAGTGGCAGCAACCTGATGATCGTCGGTCAGAGGGAGGATGCCGTCGAAGCGATGACCGCAATCGGCTTGCGTCTGCTCCGCGCGCAGCTGGGCGAGAAAGCCCGATTGATATTGATTGATGGAACAGTCAGTGATCCCAACAGTCAGAGTTGGTTGAAAGGGGCTGTCGCCCAACTGGACGGAGTAGAAGTGCCTGAGTCCTATGCAATGGGCGATGTGATCAACGAAGTCGCAGCCGAAATGAAGGCAAAGAGTGAAGGCTCAGCACCGGCGGATGATCGTTCGACCTTTATTTTTATTCTCGGCCTGCAGCGCTACAAGAAACTCCGTTTCGAAGAAGACTTCAGTTTCTCGCTCGATGATGA
>JAHDCN010000424.1 GCA_020629815.1 Verrucomicrobiota bacterium | reverse complement strand
GCCGAATATGAATTGGGATGCGTTGTGGGAAGGAGCCGGGAAGTTTACTGAAGATGGTTGGGTTGCAGAGTTTGCGATTCCGTTTCGCAGTTTGTCTTTCAACCTCGATTCAGACAGTTGGGCAATCAATTTCGGTCGCAGTATTCCTCGACTGCAGGAACGTCACCGGTGGGCTGGGGCGATTCGTCAGCGCAGTTGGATCTCGGTCGAGAATGCGGGAACGGTAAGTGGCTTGCGTGGATTGCAGAGAGGGCTCGGGATTGATTTGAAGCCCTATGCTCTTGGTTCGTGGATCGACGAATCGGGACAGGACCGGGTGGAAACAGAATTCGGCGGTGACATTTTCTGGCAGGTGACGCCCTCGCTCACCGCGACTCTGACAGTAAATACCGATTTTGCCGAAACGGAGGTGGATGACCGGGTGGTGAATCTCAGTCGTTTCCCGTTGTTCTTTCCAGAGAAGCGGGATTTCTTTTTGGAGGGGGAGGAGTATTTCCAGTTTGGGCCCTACAGTAGTAGTTTATTGGCGTTTCATTCACGCACGATCGGGATCGATGGCAATGGGGAGAAGGTGCCGATTCCTCTTGGAGCAAAGGTTTCCGGGCGACAGGGGAAATGGGGGATCGGATTTCTCGGGACGCAGCTGGATGCGGTTTCGGGACTGGATGAGGACGAAGTCGCTGTGGCGCGTTTAACCTATGATGTGTCCCCGGAAACGAGGATTGGTTCGTTTTTCAGCTATGGAGATCCGAGACGGAATGGCGAGAATATGGTTGGCGGGTTGGATGTGAATTATAAGAACAACCATTGGGGTGGTGGCAATAATCAGGTGGAGTTCGATGCGTATGAATTGGTAAGCAGAGATAACGGGGAGGTGGATCATGCTTTCGGAGCAGGTTTTCGCTTTCCGAATGAACCTTTGGGTTACCGGCTGGGCTTTCGCCAGATCGATGAAGGGTTTCGTCCGGCTGCCGGCTTTGTCCGCCGACCGGGCACGAGAAGATACCAATCTGCAGTTGATTACGAATTTTACCCGGACATTGACTGGATACGCGAATACAGCCTGGGCATGGGCTATGAGTTGATCACGCGACTCGATAATCGCACCGAGTCGGTTGAGTTCGAACCGGTGGAGTTTTCCGTAGAGTTTGAATCGGGAGATGAGTTTTTTGCCGGTATTGAAATGGCGCGTGAGGTCCTGTTCTCTCCTTTCGAAATTTCGGATGGCGTCATTTTGCCGCAGGGGGATTACCGCTTCAATGATCTCACGGTGGGATTCGAAACGTCCAGCAAGCGCCCAGTCAGCTCTGAGTTGTATTTTACCGTAGGCGAATTTTGGAATGGGAACAGGTGGCGTCTGCGATCGGAGAATGAGTGGCGGGTCTCGAAGTATTTTGGACTGTTTGGTGATGCCAGCTTCAATCAGATTGACCTGCCGCAGGGGGAGTTCGAAGTGCTGGTGGCTTCGGCCGGATTTCGGGTCACGCCGAATCCGAGGCTTTCCTGGAATACTCTTGTGCAATGGGACACGGTCAGTGATGAGGTCGGTTTGAACAGCCGTCTACGCTATATTGTGAAACCCGGTTGCGACGTGTTTTTGGTTTTCAACAAGGGGATGGAATACCTTGATGACCGAAGTTTCCGGAGTCTGGAATCTGATTTTACCTCCAAGGTAGGCTGGACCTTCCGCTTCTGACGAAAATATTACTGGTTGTGATTCAGTGAATTCGGGTTCAAGAAGGCATGTGCTGAAATTGGCTCAAAATTTCCTCCTGATCCTGTTAGCTGCTGGTGCGGTATGGCTTGCTGTTGATCGGGCAAAAAAAGATCGAGATCAAATGCGCTCGAAATGGGTGCCTTCGCCCGTATTGCGAAAACTGGCGGATTCGGAACTGACCCGGGCGACTGTTTCCGGCGGGAGTTCTGTGCCTGAGGTGCACGCGGCTTCAGCGGTGGATTTAGGAGGTGGTAGAATCCGTGCTTTCTGGTTCGGTGGCTCGGATGAGGGCGCTGCGGATGTCAGCATTTGGACCTCCCTCTATTCTGATGAAAAATGGGGGCAGACGGAGATTTCGCTGGATCGTGATTTTCTTGAGCGTTCACTTGATCGACAGGTTCGCAAGTTGGGCAATCCCGTCGTTTCCCGGGACGGGCAGGGCAATCTTCGGCTTTTTGTCGTCAGTGCGACCGTTGGTGGATGGAGTGGAGCAACGGTTAATGTGGTGCCGATAGACGAAAAAGGCAGGCCAACTGATTTGGCGCAACGGCTGGTGACTTCTCCCTTTTTCAATACCGCAACGCTGGCTCGGTGTCGGCCGGGGATTTTGGAGAATGGTGATATTATGGTTCCAGCTTATCATGAGATGGTCAAAAAGGTACCGATGCTATTGCAAGTGACTCCTAAAGGAACGGTTGTTGATCGGATTATGGTGCCTGTCTCGGGAGATAAGTTCCAACCCTCTGCGGTGATTACTTCAGGAAACGAAATGACATTATTGCTACGCCCGGGTTCTGCTGTTCGCCCCAAAGAGATCTACCAAACGCGAACTGGTAACCGGGGAGATTTGTGGAGTAAGCCTGCTCCGATTGGGATCGAAAATCCCAATTCAGGAATCAGCTCACTTAGGGTTTCGAAAACAGAGTGGCTTCTCGCAACGAATGTTGGAATGAAGGGGCGGCAGGACCTTGATTTGTTTTATTCGGATGATGTAGGGCAAAGCTGGTCCAAAGTGTTTGATCTTGAGATGCCGGTGACTAAGCCTTCT
>JAHDCN010000423.1 GCA_020629815.1 Verrucomicrobiota bacterium | reverse complement strand
ATTCTCCTGCGTGACTCTGGTGTTCTCAAGGATATGCAAAAGGGCAAATCCATCGCCGAGATCCGCGGCAGCTGGGAGCGCGAATTGAACAAATTTCTCCAGCGTCGGCAGAAGTTTCTGATTTACGGGCGGTAGAATTCCCCCTTGTCCGGTGAGGTCTTCGCTTTTATCTTCCGCCCACAATGGGCAGACGAGGTAAAAGCGACCCGGGCACTGACATGAATCGTTTCTCTGTCGAGAATTACGAGCGTCCCGTGCTGGATACACCAAACGGAACAGACAAAATTTTTCTGCATTCCTGCTGCGCACCCTGTGCTTCGGAAGTGATGGATGCTCTGGCCGCCTCCGAGATTGAGACGACGATTTTTTTCTATAACCCGAACATTCACCCGCGCGACGAATACGAAATCCGCAAGCAGGAGAATATTCGCTACGCGGAAAAACTGGGAATGGAGTTCATCGATGGCGACTACAATGCCAAAGATTGGTTCGACCGGACCAAAGGCATGGAGGATGAGCCCGAGCGGGGGATCCGCTGCACTGCCTGCTTTGATATGCGTTTCGAAGTCACTGCTGATTACGCGGCAGAAAAAGGGTTCAATCTGATCTCCAGTACCCTCGGGATTTCCCGCTGGAAAAACATGGATCAAATCAACGGTTGCGGAGAACGTGCTGCTGCCCGTCACGAAGGGATGGAATACTGGACCTTTAATTGGCGAAAGCAGGGTGGTGCTCAGCGTATGATCGAGATTTCCAAGAACGAGGAATTTTATCAGCAGGAATACTGCGGCTGCGTCTATTCCCTGCGCGACACCAACGCCTGGCGTGAATCACGCGGTCGGGAAAAAGTGAAGCGTAAAGTCAAATTCTACGGTCGCGACGCGGTGATCGATGAGAAGGATAGCTGATTGCTGGCACTCCCGGTAAAATCGACATTTGACGCATTCCAAAAATGCCCTTTTATTACCTTTGTTATAATTCTTGAGTTATCCGATCAAGAAATAGGAAATGTCAACTGCTGATACAAGTTCTTCGAAAGCGCAAGCTTCCCTCCGGGAAGTGGAGCAGCGCTATGGCATCGAAGATTTGCAGGCCAAGTCTTCAGAGTTGGAAAAGCAAACGCCTCAGCAGCGCACAGAGTGGACACTTGATCATTTCGGTGCAGATCATATCGCGCTGACTTCGAGCTTCGGGGCGCAATCGGCGGTTTCTCTCCACATGGCGACACGGGTCTATCCGGATATCCCTGTGATCCTCGTCGATACCGGCTACCTCTTTCCCGAGACGTACCAGTTCGTTGATCAGCTGACCTCGCGCCTGCAGTTGAATCTGAAAGTCTATCGGGCGGAGATGTCTCCCGCCTGGCAAGAGGCGCGCTACGGCAAACAGTGGGAAAACGGCGTCGAGGGCATTGAAGAATATAACCGGATCAATAAAGTCGAACCGATGGATCGGGCGATGCAGGAGCTGGAGGTTCACGCATGGTTGACCGGGCTGCGCCGTCAGCAAAGTTCGACCCGGGAAAATTTGCCCGTTCTGGTAGGCCAAAAGGGCAGAATCAAGGTGCATCCGATCATCGATTGGACCGATATGGATGTTGGCATGTATTTGACCGATCATGATTTGCCCTATCATCCGCTCTGGGACGAAGGCTACTTATCGATCGGTGACTGGCACACCTCCCGCAAACTGACGGACGGAATGACCGAGGAGGAGTCCCGCTTCTTTGGCTTGAAACGAGAATGCGGACTGCACGAAGACGTGGATTTCGTCATTTAAACCGCAACTGAAGACCGGAAACTATTTCTTGCCTTATCGTTCATTGCGGGTAAACAACGCGTCACGAATTCGGCACATTTTTCACAAGAATCATGGAAAGCGAAACGCAACACCACTCCTACCGGGTGAATCACCTGGCGCAGCTGGAGTCCGAAGCGATCTACGTCCTGCGCGAAACGGCGGCGCAGTTTGAGAAACCAGCTCTGCTATTCTCCGGCGGCAAGGACTCTATTGTTATGGCGCATCTGGCCCGGAAAGCCTTTTTTCCAGCCCGTTTGCCATTTCCACTGCTGCATGTCGATACCGGTCACAACTTTCCCGAAACCATTCAGTATCGAGATGACTATGTTGCTGAGCTGAAAGCCGAATTGATTGTTGGTCTGGTTCAGGATTCGATTGATCAAGGCAAGGTCGTGGAAGAAAAGGGAGTTAATGCCAGTCGAAACGCGCTGCAAACAGTGACCCTGCTCGATGCCATTGAGGAAAACGAATTTGATGCCTGTTTAGGTGGTGGTCGACGCGACGAAGAAAAAGCCCGCTCGAAGGAGCGCTTCTTTTCCCACCGTGATGACTTCGGCCAGTGGGACCCGAAAAACCAGCGCCCCGAGCTGTGGAATATTTTCAACGGTCGCAAACTTCACGGCGAACACTTCCGGGTTTTCCCGCTGTCGAACTGGACCGAGATGGACGTCTGGCAATACATCAAGGCTGAGGGCATCGAACTACCGAGTCTGTATTTTTCCCACGAGCGCGAAGTCGTGCATCGCGGTTCCGGCATGCTGGCCACCAGCGATATTGTGCAGCCACAGGATGGCGAAAAAGTCGAAACCCGCACGGTGCGTTTCCGCACCATCGGCGACATGACTTGCACCGGTGCAGTCGATTCCGAAGCAGCCAACCTCGACGACATCATTCAGGAAGTTGCTACGGCTCGCGAAACCGAACGCGGCACCCGCGCCGACGACAAGCGCTCCGAGAGCGCAATGGAAGATCG
>JAHDCN010000029.1 GCA_020629815.1 Verrucomicrobiota bacterium | reverse complement strand
CTAAGCTCTTGCGCGCTGAGCAAACAGGGTTATGTCAGTGACTTAACCCTGTTGGGTGATTGACCATACCCTGTTAGGTCGCCCTTTTTCGCATGAAATATTTCCTGTATCTCAGCCTGCCGCTGTTTGCGCTCGACCAGTTGACCAAGGGTTGGATCGTCGCGAATTTTCCCGATCCCAGAGAGGGAGTTTTTCGTGTCATTAATGTGATTCCTGACTTCTTCAACATCGTGCGTGTGCACAACACGGGCATGGCATTCGGTTTGTTGAATGGAAATCCGTATGCGAACTACCTGTTCACCGCGATCGGAGTTACGGCTTTGACGATTATCGCGGTGTTGTGGCGGAAAGGAGCCTTTCCCGACAAAATCACCAAAACGGCAGCGGCACTTTTGATCGCAGGAATCCTGGGGAATTTCACCGACCGGATTCTGCCGGGTCGAGGATACGTGGTCGATTTTCTCGATTTCATCTTGCCTCTCTATGGCCATTTTCCGTCCTTCAATGTGGCCGACTCCTGCATTTGCATCGCAGCGGGTCTGCTGATCTACTCGGCTTTCGTCGGCGCCCGCGAGGAGGCGAAGGCAAACAAAGCCAAAGAAGGGTGATCAACCGATTCGTCACGACGATTTCTCCTTTCGGTTCTCGCATTTCCGTCTGTGAGGGCCTATATCATTCCTGTCAGATGTCTTGTCGGCTCTGATTCAGGAACCAATTATGAAGGAGCAATCAGCTGCCTCCTTGCCGGAGGTATTGCAACAGTGGCGTGAGGTGTTGGGTAAAACCATCGCCGATACCGAGACGGGGAGCTGGTGGATTCAGATTGGTGTCGGGGTGTTTTGTATTGCTCTGGCGATGTGGATTGCGCATTCGCTGATCGCTACCAAAGGTTACCAGCGTCTGGTTCGAGTGTTGTTTGGCGACAAGCTTTCCTCTTCCGGATCGAAGGCAATCGTCTTTCCCGGTCTGGCGACGGTTCTGCTGTGGACCAGTTTTCATGTAGCGGAAACCGCGTTGGGATCGCACTGCATTTTTCTTCGCGCTGTCGCCCTGTTCGCCAGTGCCTGGTTCCTGTTTGCGCTGACGTTTCGCCTGTTCCGCGGTCATCTGGGGATTCAGGTGTTACTGACGGGTTTGATTCTGTGGGCGATTCCGTACATTTTGAAAATCCATCAACCCGTCGCGGAGTCGCTGGATTTACTGGCCTACGAGAAAGGCGATTTTCGACTCTCCCTGCGCGATGTGTTGCGTGGGATTTTTCTGTTCTCAGGGCTCTTCTGGATCGCCGGGGTGTTGTCCCGATTTTTCGAGCAACGAATTCAGTCTGCCTCTGCGATTTCGCGTTCGTCCCGGGTTTTGCTCAGCAAGGTGGTTCGGGTCTGCCTGATTGGCCTGGCGTGCCTCGCTGTTTTGAAATTGATCGGTGTCGACTTGAGTCACCTGGCGATTTTCAGCGGGGCCTTCGGGGTCGCGGTTGGTTTCGGATCGCAGAAGATTATTTCCAACTTCGTCAGTGGCATCATTTTGCTGATCGAGAAATCGGTGAAACCCGGAGACTTCATCAAAGTCGGGGAATCGTTCGGCCAGGTGACGCAGCTGAACACCCGCTACACGACGGTGCAGTCGGTAGGAAATGAGGAGCATCTGATTCCAAATGAAGAACTGATCACCAGCGAGGTGCTCAGCTATTCGCACAGCAATAATAAGTTCAATGTGCGGGCGGAGGTTGGCGTGGCCTACGACAGTGATCTTCGCCAAGTGATCCGCCTCTGCAAAGAGGTGATGAAGAAAAACCCGCGAGTCTGCCCCGACTCGGAGCCGAGCTGCCTGCTGGTGGATTTCGGCGACAGCTCAATTAACCTCAAACTCGTTTTCACCATCACCGATCCCGAAAACGGTGTGCTGGGGGTGCGCAGTGAAGTCCTGCTCGCGATCTGGGATGCTTTTCAGGAACACGGTATTTCGATTCCTTTCCCTCAGCAGGAAATGCGGGTCCTCCCACCGGCTGAGTAATCAATAAACCAACAACAACCAATGAAACTGCTTCGAACAATTCTGATCATTTTGCTGACAGGCTCCAGTGTCTGGAACTCTGCTGTAGCAGAGCAAAGTAAAACCTGGGACCCGCCTTTTGATGGACGTGATCCCTCGGTTCTGTATCTACCGGATTCGGTAGCGATCTACTGGCGTCATGGCTGGAAGCGCAACCCGGGCGACCCGAATGGCGTTCGCGTCACCGGCGAGTTTCCTGACGCCCGCTACTTCAGCTTCAACGTTTACAACGACGATACCAAGATGACGCTGGGTAGCTTTTCGGATTATGACCTGGTTCCGGACGAGGGAGGGATCAATCCTTTCAAGGGCAAGTCGGATTCCGAAGGCAAGAGCAGCTACACGATCGATATTCTTCCCGAGGGTGCGAAGAGCGATTTGAAAAACGTGCTGAACTTTCCGGACTCGGTGCAAAACGTTTCGTTCCTGCTGCGGTTCTATGTTTCCGAAAAAGACCAAAAGGGTAATCGCCCTCTGCCGGTGATCTCGACTCTGAATTCCGAGACTGGCGAAGTCACAGCGGGTGCCCCCAGTGCGCAGGCGCCGAAGGTTTCGAAAGTGGAGATCCAGAAATACCTGCTGCCGATGTTTAAAGAGATGGCCGGCAAAGCCGAGAAGAATCCTGAAGCTGTTATCGAAATGATTCACAAGCGTCAGCAGGGCGATTCTCTGTCAGTAAAGGAGCTGGTTTGCAAACAAGTGGTCGCTCCTGCGTTTCGCTATTTTCAACCGGGCGGGATTTTGGAATCCTACAACTTCAACACCAGCGGAACCTATCCGAACAAAGACAATCACTACCTGGTGATTCCGGTGATCCGGAAAAACGACGATGTCCTTGTGGTGAAGTTTCGTGCGCCTCAATTCCCGGCTTCGGCAAAGGACTATCCAACCTCACCGGTGAGATATTTTTCCCTGAGTCAGGGTGACGACATCACCTACAACCATGGCACCATCATCGATCGCGACTTTTTGATCGGTGAAGACGGAATCGCCCGGGTGATGATTGGTGATGACTCGGATGCGCTGCGCAAGAAAGCAAAACAGATGGTCTACAATTACATGCCCTGGAAGGTGCACGAGAAAATGCTGCTGGTGTATCGCCACATGATTCCGAGAGCCGATTTCGCCAATGGCAACGACAAGGTCCCGACTATTGATCACTCCAAACCGGCAGAAGGTCAGCGGGGCACCAAGTTCATCGGCGACTACGCACCGACCGGGAAGTTGATTCCGTTGCAGGACGTTCTCGCGGCGGAAAAACTGGATTGGTGATTGATCAAATATCGGACTTCCAGCGAACGTTCTTGCGAACGGCAAACACCCGCAGGTGGCGACGCAAGTCTTTGGTTCGACCACGTTGATAGCGGAAGCCAATCTGTTCCGGATAGGACTCGGCGACTTCGTACTCGATCTTGTCACGTCCCGAGCCTTTCCACGCAAACACCAAAACGTGTTGCTCGCTGAAATCGACGCTCTTCGCTATCGCTTTTGCCGTTTTTTCATCCAGATATTTTCTCAGACCCAGACTGGTTTTGATCACGATAGGTAGCTTGTCGCGATTGGTGTCAAAAATCTTGGCATCCCGGGGCTGAGCCTCTTTGAAGGCGATGATCGGTTCGATCCAGTCGGCTTTCATCACCGGGGAAATGGCAACAACCAGGAGGGAAAGGAAAAGTGCTTTCATCGAATTGTTAACGGGCGGCATCCAGCCCTTCTTGGAGAATCTGTTGGGCATCGCGGCCATTCGCCGGACAGCAAAGCGGGTGCACTTCCAAATCGGGATTTTCCAACAAAGCGATAAAGTGCGTGCTGGCGGTTTCCAAATGGTCCGGAAACTCCGGGATTTCGACCTCGGTTCCATACTCTTGATCCGGAGTAGCGATACGCAGCTGTCCGCCGTGCTCCGGATCGACGACCAGCGTGCCTTCGCTCCCATAAATCATTGTCCCATAAGAGGTCAGCTTGCCGATCTGGGTCCAGCTGGCTTCGGTGGTTGCCATGGCATCGGCATATTGCAAAATCAGGATGGCGTTGTCCTCCAGTGAAAGGTCCGGCTTGAGCCCGGTGCGCAGCTTCATCCCGTGGACTTTCTCCGGCTGACCCAGTAGCACGCGAGCCAGAACGGCCCCGTAGCAGCAGTAATCCATCAGTGCTCCGGCACCGTTTCGCTCTTCGTCGTAGAGCCATTCACAGAATTCTTCAGAACACCCCAATTCCACGGGTCCCTGATGCGCTGCCCGGTATTTCACCTGCCAGATTTTCCCAATGGCTCCACTTTGTGCCAGCTCGATGGCATGGCGGAGCTGCGGCCACCAGGCGAAAGGCCAGTTGATCATCAGTGGCACGTCATTCTTCTGAGCTGCCTCCAGCATCCGCTCTGCACCAGCTCCGGTTGAAGCCATTGGTTTCTCCACCAGACAGGGAAGCCCGCGCTCACAGGCCATCACAGTCAGGTCTTCGCTGAGTTGATTGCTACCGAAAACGTAGACAGCGGTCAGGTCTTCTTTTTCGAGTAACTCGGAATACGACTCATAAGCCGGTGCACCGTATTCGGAGGAAAATTTTTCGCGCAAAGTCGCGTATTCGTCGGCAGCAGCGACGATTTCTGCCTTTCCGGTTCGCTGCAATTCTTCGAGATTTCCCCAAACGTGATCGTGATGCAGTCCTAAAACGCCAATTCGATGAGTCATTTTTCCAAAAATTTTACCGAAGAGAGGCCCTTCAGAATTTGACTTCCACTATGGCTTCTTCTTTCGTTTTTCCAACTACGTTCACAAGCACAAAAATCGTATCATGTCTCAGTCCCCAATTTTCTGGATGAAGGATATTTCCGTCCGGAGGAATAAGATCCAAATCCTCGAAGATGTCTCCTGGTTGGTAAATCAAAACGAAAACTGGGTCGTCGTCGGAGGCAATGGCTCCGGAAAAACTTCCCTGCTCAATGTGTTGATGGGTTATCTCACTCCGACTGAGGGTACGGTTCAGATGCCGGGACGAGGCAATGCCACGGAGTCAAAGACTCAAAGCTGGGATGACTGGCGCAAGCGTATTGGTTTCGTCAGCAGCAGCATTTCCCAGATGATTGATCTCGACGAGCTGGCGATCGATATCGTTGCCGCCGGTCGCGATGCTCAGATTAATACCTGGGGGACCAAGCAGGACCCGAAAACTATCGCTGCGGCAGAAAAAATTCTGAAGAAGGTGAAATGCGAGCACCTGCGTGATCAGCCGTGGGCCTACCTTTCCCAGGGGGAACGTCAGCGTCTGCTCATTGGGCGGGCTCTGATGGTGCAGCGAATGAAAGTGTTGGTTCTCGATGAACCGTGCGCCGGTCTGGATCCGGTCGCCCGGGAGCAGTTTCTTCACTTCATGGAAGAGCTGGCCCAGACAGGCCCGGTGAAGAACATGATTTTGGTGACGCACCATGTGGAGGAAATTTTCCCTTCCATCACTCATGCGCTCGTTTTGAAAGACGGCAAGGTTCTCGCCCGCGGAGAAAAGAAACGTGCGCTGAATTCCGCCAGTATGTCGCAGGCGTTTGGCAGTGATTTGCTTCTTCGATCAAGGCTTGCTCGCTATCGCCTTTATTTTCAGGAAGAACTGGAAGATCGCTCGAAGTCCGCACCGATGTAAAGTCGGCTGGGGATCACTATCGGTGCCGGGGCGATTCAAAAAACACCTCGCGAGATTGCGCCTGCCTGTCGCTTGCTATTTGCGGGGGCACGGCAGACCTTTTCGTCCGCCATTGGCGTAACGTAAGATATCGTATGAGTCGAATAGCTTTCCTTTTTCTCGCTGCCCTGCTGATTTTATCTTCTGAATCCGGTTTTTCCCAGAATGGAGACACCAAGGAGAAAGAGAAAGATCTGCTGAAGTCCACCAACTGGAAAAAATGGGCACCCGATCCAGTTCCTTTCCTCGATGGTAAAGAGACGCTGGAAACTTTCAAAATTGCTCCCGGATTTCGCGTCGAGTTGGTCGCCGAGGCTCCGCTGATCAAGGATCCGGTTTTTGCCGAGTTCGATGACAAGGGCAGATTATGGGTTTGCGAATTCCAGACCTACATGAAGGACCTCGACGGTAGTGACGAGAATGTCGCAGACAGCCGGGTCGTGATTCTCGAAGACAAAGATGGCGATGGAAAAATGGAGACTGCGACCACGTTTGCGGATGATCTGATCAACCCGCGCTCGCTGAGTATTGTGAAAGGTGGAGCGTTGATCGCTGCAGGCGACGGGAAGCTACTTTTCTGTGAAGACACCGATGGCGACTTGAAGTCGGACAAGCGCACCGAGCTGATCAAGTTTGCCGAAGCAGCTTCGGGAAACATTGAGCACGCAGAAAATGGCATGCACTACGCGATCGACAACTGGATGTACAACTCCAAGTCGTCGCGTCGATTGATGTGGCAGGGCGGGAAGGTGATTACCTCCGAGACAAAAGGCCGTGGCCAATGGGGCATGAGCACGGACGCCTTCGGTCGTTTGTATCACAATACCAACAGCGCCTGGTTTTACACCGACTCGGAGATTTATGATCGTCAGTATGGCGAACCCAAAGCTCCGGGCCGCGAAGTTCGTGCGATTCGAACCAACACGGCTATGAACCGTGCCTACAAGCCGGGAATGATTCAGGAAGATGGCCGGATCAATGGAGTGACTTCGATCAGTGGACTGGCAGTGCACAGCCATGGAGCGTTTGGCGAAGATTGGGAGGGAACGGTGTTTAGTTTCAGTCCGGGAACCAACACAGTCGGGGCATTTCGTCCGGACGCGCCGATGCCAAAGACCACGAAGTATGAGCACTTGCTCTATGATGACAAAGAGTGGGACAAGCGTGAGTTTCTCGCATCGACTGACGAGCGTTTTCGTCCAGTGAATGGATCTTTCGGACCGGATGGTTGCCTCTATATCGTTGATTTGAATCGCGGTGTGATTCAGCACAAGAAATTCCTCACCAGTTACCTGCGCAATCAGTCAGCTCAGCGTGAGCTCGATAAGCATATTGGCAAAGGTCGTATCTGGCGTGTGGTGCCGGAGAATTTCAAGAAGCAGGCCGCTCCGGATAATTTGGTGCAGGGGCTCACCCACCCGACACTTTGGTGGCGCTTGAATTCCCAGAAGCGCATCGTCGAAGAGCAGATGCAGGATTTACAACCGGAAATCGTTGAGCTGGCGATGAACGGTAATGCTCACGGGCGGGCTCACGCAATGTGGACTTTGGCGGGAATGAAAGGTCTGGATTCGAAGATCATCGAGCACAACCTGGGCAGCGATGAGTGGTTCGTCCAAATGACCGCGCTTCGTCTTGCCGGTGAGACCTCTACGGTGAATACCGTTTTCCCCGAAGGACTGAAAGCCAAAGCAGCGGAAATTGGCAATGGCGACACGCCCGTTCTTTCCGCTTACGCGAAAACGATTGCGGAGAAAGGTTACCCGGATCGGTTCGCTTCGATCTACAAGGATAAAGAACCGGACTGGGTGAAGAAGGATAAGAAGCTGAGCAAAGTGTATCAGCAGGGACGAGTGGTCTATGGCCAATACTGCGCCGCGTGTCACCAGCCGCACGGTAAGGGACTGGAAAGCCTTGCGCCCGGTTTGGTGAAAAGCGATTGGGTTTCCGATGATCGTCTTCTGGCGGTAGCGATGAAAGGTCTTAGCGGACCAATCAGTGTGAATGGCAAGCCGGTGACCGGCGTGCCACCGATTATGCCACCGCATTCGTTCCTAACCGATGATCAGATGGCCGCCACCCTGACTTATGTGCGCAGCGCCTGGGGTAATCAATCAAAGCAGATTACTCCCGAGGATGTGGCCGCGTATCGGAAAGAACACGAAGGCCGAGCCTTGCCGTGGACCGAAGCTGAGCTGAAAAAGTAGCGGTCGAAAGAATCCTCACTACTCCCGCTCCGGAACTTCAGCTGACCACTTCAGCTCGAGGTCTTGAGCGTTGGTGAACTGAGTCCACTTGCCGTTGATTGTTTTTTTCTCCGGATTCCAGGTGCCTTTGAATCCACCGGTAATTGATTCCACCCCAACGAATACTTCTTTATCAGTCACCGAAGCTTTGGTCACCATGATGGGAGCGGGATGTTGGTCGGGACTGAAGAGATCGGCAATTACGGCTCCGCCAAGGTTTTTCACTCTGACGTAAACGAATAGGCCTTCCCTGCCTCCGAGGTATCCGCTCCAGTATCCCGCCAGAGGTTTCAGATCACCGGTGAACCTTTTCCCGATACCTTTTTTCAGGATATCAGGCATTCCAGCGGAGCGCTTCATGTTTAGCGGCAACTCGCTACCCTGAGACCAGGTGCCGGTCATATTGTCACCGTTCACTTTTCCCTCGTAGCGCCCACCGATACTCGGAAAACTGAATGCGACCGTGCCGTCAGGACGGTGCTCTGTTTTGGTGGCGTGTGTCCAGGGACAGCCCTGATCGATACTGAAAGAAGTCACTTCGCCATTGGCGGAAATGTAGCGCACCAATCGCAGTTTACGTGCACCGACGTCCAACGTGCCCTGCCAAAAACCTTCCAGAGCGGAGAAGTCGCCTTCCGACTTCATTTCCTGCTTTTCCCCGGCGCTGTTCTTCAAGTCAATCGCGACGGATTTATCAGCCAGATTCACTTTCAGAAGGGTACGAAAACCACCTGTGCCACCTCCGTGACTGGCTTCGTCCTTATTTCGAAACCAACCCAGAGCTTGCTTGGCAGATCGTGTTTTCAATGATTCCCGAATCGAAGCGCGCAGCTCTTCGGGGACATCGCTCAACTCCAGGACGGCTTCGCCGAAGATCAGCATATCTTCCGCAGAGGAAACGATTGCTCCGGCCGGTGCGAGAGCGTCGATTTCCCAATAGCTCACTGCTTCACCTCCATTGTGCCCAGTCGCAAATCGCTTGCGGGCTTCGGCTGGAATGTGATCCGCCGTTTTCTGAACATAGGAATTCTTCATCCCAAGCGGATTAAAGATTTTCTCCTTCAGCAGATCGGGATAGGGCTTTTCCCAAATCAAACCAAGAGTGTGCCCAAGTAGTCCCACACCGAGGTTCGAGTAGCTGTTTTCCCCGGGTTTCTCGAGGTCGTCTTTGTCGAACTCGCTGAGATATTTATACAAACGCTCAGCGTCGTAATGAGCATAAGGATTGTTTTGATCTGCTCCGGTAAACAGGTCGGAAGGTAGACGTGGCAAGCCTGATTCATGAATGGACAGCGACTCCAGCGTTACGACATCAAGCAGAGGGCTGTCTTCACCGACCGCTTCTTTCGGCAGATGTTTCCCTACCGGGTCATCGAATTTTGCCTTACCCGCACGAACGGTTTCGGCCAACAGAATCCCTGTGAATACCTTGGTGATTGATCCGATTTCGAAAAGTGTGTCCTTGTCCGGAGCGGGTCCATCTTTTCGGACCGCACCCGCAAAAGCATAGTCGCGTTTTCCACCAATAGATTGGCCCAGCGCCACGCATTCGCTTGGTTGCTGTTCGTTCTTGTGCGTTTTATCGGCTCTTTCCTGGAGCTCGGAAGAATGGCCGAATTGGGACACAAAAAAGCAGCTACAAAGAATGATGACAGTTCGTTTCATAATACAAGCGGGAGTTACAATGACCGCTGTCACCGATTTTCCGATTACAAAATCAGAGCCATTTTCTTTCTGATTGCGGCAGTGAAGGCGTTGTTGACCTGTTAGGGTGATAACAAAATTTTTATCCAATTGGAAAAAACGATGGATTCAAATTCCTGAATCGAAAATCATTCGTGAAGCTCGGAATCCATTGCGAAAAGTAATTTGGGGAGTTCCTTCACGGTTACCATGCCTCCCCGCACCTCATCCCGAAACTGGCCTGCCTACTCGTTCGATGACCGGGAGCTTCGGATTAGGCGCAATGGCTTTCGCATGAGGATACGGGGCTGGGAAGAACCGTTCGCGGAACGTCGCACTGCGGAAAGCGCTGGATGGAACGTATTTTCTCCCGAGTTTCGGCTGGTCCATCCGTATCGTCCCAAAAAGAAAGTGGCCTCGAATTCTGACGGCGGTCAGGGCAATTTTGACTTCTTCGATTCGGCTATGTTGACGGCTCCGCCGACAACACAGAATGAGCAAAAGAAGCGGGCGTTTGATCGGTTTCGCTTTTCAATGCCCAAAGAGGTTGGCAATGCGATGGAGAAATTTCGTTCGCACCAATGGCCTTACCTTTTTCTGCTTCGGTATGATCCAGGAGCTTTGGATCTGGCTGCAAACAACCCGGTGTTGGCCTTTTTTGCGGCTCAGAGATTGAACTGTGATGGGGAGCTAATATCGAAGATGCAATGGTGCACCTTGAAGCAAACCGAGATCCTCGGGCTGAACCAGTTTCCAGCGACGAAAAACATGGTGCGCTTGTTTCGCAAGATTTGTCCACAGTCGGTGACCGGTGACAACTGGCATTCCATCGTTACCCTGCTTCGTCGCGAATCGGGGAATCCAAGGAGTTATCTGAATCACGTTCCCGTGATCAATTCGGGCGTGGTTGAGATTTTGCAGAACGAGGCGGCAGCGGAAGTTGCTACGCCAAATCTACTGGAGGAGGTTGCGATGGACTCCACCGAGCGATATCGGGGCAAGGTCGTTCACCTGATTACCAGTACGCTGGACATGCACCAACAACTGCACACTGGATCGCAGATTGGCAAGATTCAGTCGGTAGACCACCTTCACGGAGTTCACGAAGAAGTGACAGCAGGCTATCGGCGGCGATTGCGTCAGTTGGAACAGGCCAACAGTGAAGAAGTTGGTAACCATTGGTTTCGAACCCCGCCGCTTCCCGGCATTCCCGGCAAGATTGAGCCAATCACCTCCGCCGATGGGTTGGTCAACGAAGGTGAGTTGCAAAACAACTGTGTCGGTAGCTATGCCTCCCGTGTTCGGTCAGGGACGACCTACATATACAAGGTGCTGGATCCAGAGAGGGCGACTCTTTCACTGACTCGAAGCGACACTGATTCTCTCGATTGGCAGATCAGTGAGTTGGAGGTTCGCAGCAACCAACCGGTTTCGCGGGTAACCGAACAATTTATTTCCGATTGGCTGGAGCGTCACCGGGAGATTCTGGAAGCTGCTGCCTGAACGATATCCCCGGTTTCCGTTGCAACTTCAGGCACTCAAGGTGTTACATTTCCTTATGAGATTTGCACTACTCCTTGCCGCAGTGTTGTTGCTTACATCGATCGAAGCTCAGGAGAAATCCCGTGCGCAGCGAACTTTTGAAACCTGGGATCTCAATGGGGATGGAAAGTTGATTCGGCAGGAATTGCCCCGTCAGCTGAGAGGTAATTTCGAAAAAGTGGATACCAACGGAGACAAGTCTATTTCTCTGGAAGAGCACACGAAGTTTGTTACGAAGCGCAACCTGCCCGACGAGCAGAAAAGAAGAAAGATGCTCCAAGTGCCGGATTCCATTCGCAAGCTGGCTGATCAGGACTACGCAGGAACCGGCAACCCGCGGCAGGCTCTGGATTTGTATCTCCCGAAAAATCCAAAGAAGGAAAAAGTGCCTCTTCTGGTCTTCATCCATGGAGGTGGCTGGAAAAGCGGCGACAAGAACAGCGGTGGCGGGCGATTGATTGACTTTGTAAAAACCGGAGAGTTTGCCGGCGCTTCGATTGCCTACCGGCTGAGTCCGGAAGCCCAGTGGCCTGCCCAGATTCACGACTGCAAAGCAGCGATGCGCTGGTTGAGGGCCCATGCGGATCAATACGGATACGATGCGGAGAGGATTGCTGTTTGGGGGACTTCGGCTGGTGGTCACCTGGTGGCAATGCTCGGTGTTTCCAATGGAGTGGAAGCACTGGAAGGCGAGATCGGACCACACAAAGAGGTCTCGTCAAAAGTTCATTGTGTTGTGAATTACTTTGGTCCGGCAAAATTTCTCACCATGAATGATCACCCAAGCAATATTGATCATCTCGCTGGGGATTCTCCCGAGTCGATGCTGATTGGAGCGTCCGTGAAGGATCATCCTGACAAAGCCAATGCCGCGTCCCCGCAAACCTATGTTACCTCAGATGATGTCCCGAGTCTGATCGTCCATGGTACACAGGACAAATTGGTGCCGTATCAACAATCGGTGGAATTTGAGAAAGCGCTGGAGGCCGTCGGAGTCGAAACCACCTTGCTAACCGTTCGCGATGGTGGCCACGGTGCCGGATTTGGTCCAGCAGTGAATCAAACCGTTGATCAGTTTCTCCGGTTCCACCTTCTCGGAGCAACCGAAAAACCTGCCGATCGCGAAGTGAAAGCCGGGGAGTGATTTTAGTTCACAACATTTCGCAGCGGCTCGCCTTGCAGAGCCCGTAAAACTTCCTGTGCACCTTTGGTGCGAAACTCCTCGCATCCCTCTTCGCAGTAGAACGCGGTGTGTGGATTCAGAATTAGACGGTCGTGTGCTGGATGATTCGGGTCGCGCCATGCGGAAAGAACACGGGAATCTTCATCCGGTGGTTCCTGTTCCAATACATCAATGCCGGCTCCGGCCAAATGCCCTTCTTCGAGTGCTTCAACGACTGCCTCCGTATCGACGACACCACCGCGGGAGTTGTTGATCAAATACGAACCGACAGGCATTTGCGAAATCTCAGCACTGCCAATCAAGTTTTGCGTTTCTTCCGTTAACGGACAATGAGCTGAAACCACGTAGCTCTGATGGAGCAACTCGCCAAGCGAGTCCACCCGGCGGATCCCAAGCGCTTTGTCGAGACCATCCGGCACATACGGATCATAAAAGACTACATCGAAGCCAAAAGATTTGGCCCGCTGAGCGACTGCAGTTCCGATCCGACCACAGCCGATGATGCCAAAAGTGCGACCTCGAAGGCGCGGCACCGGTAAGGCTTGATCGACATTCCACTCTCCGATTCCGCGTTGTAAACGGCTGTTCAGAAAATGGGTTCCCCGCGCTAATGACAAAGCCATTCCAAGGGCAGAGTCAGCGACTTCCTCCGTGCCGTAGTCGGGCACGTTGCAAACCGGAATACCCTGCTCGCGGGCCGCACCAATATCCACACCATCGTAGCCCACTCCCGGCCGCACGATAACCTTGCAATTTTTCAGTCTGCCAATGCTCGCCTCTGTGAAACGAAAATAGTGATACACCATGATCGCATCGGCATCTTCGATTTGGCCTTCGAGCTCAGCTTCACTCATCGCATTGAGAGCGATGACCTCCGCGACTCCGTCGAGCACACGTCTTTCGTAGTCGAGCGGCTCGACAATCAGGTCGGTGATAACGACTTTGGCGAGTTCGCTCACAGCAGGTATTTTGCAGCCTGCTCGACGTCCTTATCACCACGGCCGGAGAGATTGACCACAATCACTTGGTCGGGCGACATAGTGGGAGCGACTTTCTTTACGTAGGCAAGAGCATGGGAACTCTCCAGAGCAGGAATGATTCCCTCGACACTGGATAGCTCTTTGAAAGCATCCAGGGTCTCGTCATCAGTCGCGAAAGTGTAATCGACGCGTCCTTCGTCCTGGAGGAAAGCGTGCTCCGGGCCAACAGCTGCGTAGTCCAGACCGGCAGACACGGAGTGGGTTAATTCAATCTGTCCCTGATCATCTGCTAGCAACCAGGTCTTGGTCCCTTGAAGAACTCCGAGTTTGCCACCCTGAAAACGGGCAGCATGATCGCCTTCTTTTTCGACACCGTGACCTCCTGCTTCCACACCCACCATTTTCACATCCTTGTCCTCGAGGAAAGGGTGAAACAAACCAATGGCATTACTTCCGCCGCCTACACAGGCAACCAGCATGTCGGGCAGCTTACCTTCGATTTCCTGAATTTGCTGACGGGCCTCTTTGCCGATTACCCGGTGGAAATCGCGGACCATCATCGGGTAGGGATGCGGACCCAAAGCGCTGCCCAGAATGTAGTGGGTGGTGCGCACGTTGGTTACCCAGTCGCGGAGGGCTTCATTCACCGCCTCCTTCAAGGTGCGTTGTCCGGCAGTCACAGCGCAGACTTCAGCGCCCATCAAATTCATCCGGACCACATTGAGGTGTTGCCGGTCCATATCGACTTCGCCCATGTAGACGATGCACTCCATGCCGAAACGCGCGGCAACTGATGCAGTGGCCACACCATGCTGACCAGCTCCTGTCTCAGCGATAATACGCTTTTTGCCGAGTCGCTTCGCGAGCAGGATCTGGCCCAATGCGTTATTGATCTTGTGTGCACCGGTGTGGAGAAGGTCTTCGCGCTTCAGGTAAATTTTCGCACCGCCGAGTTTCTTCGTCCATTGCTCGGCGAAATACAGCGGCGTTTCGCGACCGCAAAAGTCGGCCAGGAGACCATCCAGCTCTTCATGGAAGGTGGGATCGGCCTGCGCCTTTTCGTATTCAGCAGTCAACTCATCGAGTGCTGCCACCAAAGTTTCGGGGACAAAACGACCTCCGAAAGTACCGAAGTGCCCGGTGGCATCCGGCAGGGAAGTCGTCGTCAAAGGTGTTTGCGTCGCGTCGGCTGGTTCGCTCATCGTTTCGTGGTTACGAAGATCGACGCAATCCTGTATCAGTCCAGTACAAAGAAAAAGCGACAGAGGACCAGCCTCTGCCGCTTTTTTGGGGAGTTTAAATTCGCCTGATTACTCTGCAGAAACAGAGATCGCGTCAGATCCAGACTCTCCAGTACGGATACGGACTGCGTCTTCCACGTTGGATACGAAGACTTTACCATCACCAATTTTGTTGGTGGAGGCTGCCTTCACGACGGTGTCAACAACACCGGCGGCATCGTCGTCCTCAACAACGATTTCGATTTTCACCTTAGGAAGGAAATCCACGGTGTATTCTGATCCACGGTAAATTTCTGTGTGGCCTTTCTGGCGGCCAAATCCTTTTACTTCTGTCACGGTCATTCCGTGAACTCCGGACTCGGAAAGAGCATCTTTTACTTCTTCCAGTTTGAATGGCTTGATAATAGCTTCGACTTTTTTCATAAGATTGTTTTTTTGGTTTAAATTCGGAACGCTCGTTTGGTTCTGACACTCTCTATTGCAGTTCCTGTGCCAATTGCGTTTTTTGGCCGAAAATGGGTGGTTTCGGCACCAATCCTGCTATTTTCTGGTAAAAAACTTACCATTCGATGAAAAGTATTTTACCATCTGGCGGCTAAATGGACGATTCCTCTTACCTCGTATTGATCTGCGATTCCTCGCCCGACACCGCCGTGGTCATTGGTGATGCTTTCAAAGACGATGACTTCCGTTTTGTCTCGGTCGATACAATCAAGGCAGCGGTTGAGGCGCTACAGCAGCAACGTTTTGATGCGGTGGTGTGTGAAATGGGCCCACAAACCGGGCAAAGCCTGGCGCTGGTCAGTGAACTGAAAAAATCGCCTCAGCCAACGCCAGTTGTCATCACAGCAACATCCTACGACAGCAAGACTGCGATCGAAGTGGTGAAAGCCGGGGCATTCGACTTCGTCGCCAAGCCTTTCGAGGCATCTGAGATTCGCCGATCCGTTTTGGAAGCAGTCGAGTGTGCGCGCAAAATGGGCGAGTCGGTGACCATCGATCCGAAGAACCAGCGCAACGAGCAGTCGGACGCCATGATCGGCAACAGCCGGTCGATGCTCAAAGTCTACAAAGACCTCGGTCGCCTCTCTCCGACACCGGTGACTGTCCTGATTCGGGGAGAAACGGGAACCGGTAAGGAGCTCGTAGCCCGGGCCCTCTATCAATATGGGCACCGGGCTCATTTGCCATTCATCACCGTAAATTGCGCTGCAATCCCGGAGAACTTTCTCGAGTCCGAGCTCTTTGGTCATGAAAAGGGCTCTTTCACCGGAGCCCACAATATGCGCATCGGGAAATTCGAGCAGGCTAACAATGCCACCTTGTTTCTCGATGAGATTGGTGATCTCGACTTGGCACTGCAGGCGAAGCTGCTGCGAGTCTTGCAGGAGCGAAGCATTCAGCGAGTCGGCGGCACTGGAGAGATTCCTGTCGATGTCAGAATCATTGCAGCCACTCACCGGCCGCTGGAGCAAATGATCGCCGACGGCACCTTTCGGGAGGATTTATTCTATCGGCTCAATGTGGCCACCATCGAACTGCCGCCGCTGCGCTATCGGGATGGCGACATCCCACTGCTGACTCGTTTCTTCATTCGCCGAACAGCGGAAGAAATGGAACTGCCACCAGTTTCTATCACTGCGAATGCAGTGGAAACTTTGGAGGCTGCTACGTGGCCCGGCAACGTTAGGCAACTGCAGAATGTTGTCCGCAAATGTGTGTTGGCCGCGCGCGGCTACCCCATCAATCGAAAGATCGTCGAAGAGATCCTGTCCGAAAATGATACTCCTGTCGCAAAGGAAGAGGGGAGTGGAGATTGGGAGGCCTACTTGGTGGAATTCAGTCGCAAGCTGATCCAGCGGGCAGCCGAAGACGAGACCGAAGATGCCCACCAGAAATATATCGAACATGTCGAGCCGTTGTTGCTCGCCGAGGCGATGAAAAAAAGCGCTGACAACCTGAGCAAAGCCGCCCAATTCCTGGGGCTTTCCCGTCTTACCCTACGTCAAAAATTGAAGAACTACGGCCTGAGGAAGTAGCCGACTTAACCCTGTTAGGTCGGGGACTGTACCCTGTTGGGTTGGGTCGTATTACCTTCACGACAAAATCTTACTCATCTATTTTCTACGAAAAAACGGGACGTGACACTGTGTTGGAATTGCGGTTTCATCGAGGGGTGAAAAAGTATCTTCTCACTCTCTTCGCATTGGGCTGGGCGGGAATCGGCTACGCCGTCGATTTCAATCGCGACATTCGTCCGATTCTTTCCAACAAATGTTTTGCCTGTCACGGCTTCGATGAGCACGAGCGGGCGGCCGATCTTCGGCTCGATACGAAGGAAGGTGCCTTCGAAGATTTGGGTGGCTACGCGGCGATTGTGCCGGGCAAACCGGAGGAAAGCGAAGCGTGGTTCCGCATCGACATGGGCGAGGACGAAGACGATGTCATGCCGCCGAAGAAGTTTCACAAACCGCTGACGGCTGAGGAAAAGAAACTGATCAAGACCTGGATCGAAGAAGGTGCCGAATACAAGACTCACTGGTCTTACGCTCCCCTGGAGGACAAGAATGTTCCTGAGGGCAAAGGCGTCATCGATCACTTTGTCGAAAAGGGACTGGCGGAAAAAGGACTGAAGCCTTCACAGCGCGCGGACAAGGTGACGCTGGCGCGACGTCTGCATTTTGACCTTCTCGGTTTGCCGCCTAAAGCCGAGGCAGTCGATGCCTTTGTGAAGGATGCGTCGCCGCAGGCCTACGAAAAATTGGTCGATCAATTACTGGCGAATCCCGCCTTTGGCGAACGGTTGGCTGTCTACTGGCTCGATCTGGTTCGCTACGCCGACAC
>JAHDCN010000422.1 GCA_020629815.1 Verrucomicrobiota bacterium | reverse complement strand
TTGTGAACGGGATCAAAGCTGCCGGGATAGATCGAGGTTTTCATAATTTCTCTAACTGTAACGCAAAACCTTATTTTCTTGAAAGAATTCTCTGTCAGCGACGTATACATTTTTTCAACTGACATATTCAAAAAGTATTGATAAATTCCCGGTATGATGACCCGAGTTTCGCACGCTCTCTTTTTTGCAACGGTTGCCATTCTGATAGCCTCCTTGAACCTCTCCTGTAAAACGACAGGCGGCGGAGATGGTGATGATGATACCATTCCACCCACTCCTGATGGAAGCGCCGGCGCCGGCAGCGTATCCGCTATTGGCTTTCTTAGCGGCGGTGGCCCTCAGCTTAATCAGTGGCTGGATGCCCGTTTCGAAGTGAAATACATGGCAATGACACCGCAGAAGGTTTTCAACATGCAACCTCTCGATGACATCAAATATGAGTTGGTGAATTTGCCGGAGGAAGCTGCGCCATTTAACTACGAGTCCGGAAACATTTCCCGCCGCGAGGTTCTGAAAAAAGTATCCGATTTCTGGAATCTGGATATGACGTTTGTTGTCGGTGCCGACGGCATGCCGACTGCAATTCGAGTCAGCGGCTGATTGTCACCGACTCACAGGTTCTGCAACGTTTCGGCCAGGATTTTCATCCCCTGCTCCACCTTGTCCATCGGCTGAGTGTAGCTGACCCGGATGCATTGCTGTGCGTGGTCCCAGCCCTCTGTATCGAGACCAAAGAAGAAATACTCGCCCGGCACAACGATCAGCCCACTGGCTTTCAGACGTTGGTACAACTCCTTCGTCGTTATTGGCAAATCTGGAAACCAGAACCAGAGAAAAAACGCCCCCTCACTCTGATGGACGCGCCACGAAATATCGTCTGGTAGATACTTTTCGGCGAGAGCCAAAGCCTCTTCTGATCGCTCACGGTAAAACGGCATCACGACTTCCTGAGACAGCGTCGCCATTTCTCCCGATTCCAAAAACGGGCGGGCAATCGCCTGACCGACATTGTTGTTCGCCAACCCGACAATCGCGGTCATCGAGCGGACCTCTTTCACGATCTCAGGTCGAGCGATCACGATGCCAGTTCGAGTGCCTGGCAATCCGAGCTTACTCAAGCTTAGTGTAAGAATGATGTTCTCATCCCATACCGGAGTCGCCTCATCAAAAATTACTCCCGGGAACGGCAAACCATAGGCATTGTCGATGATAAGCGGGATTCCCTGCTCATTGGCGATCTCGCGCAGCCGGGCTATCTCCTCATCGGTGAGCACATTGCTGCTCGGATTCGTCGGACGCGAAACCACAATCGCTCCATGTTCAGGACCGGCATCGAGCTGATCAAAATCGATTCGATACTTGAAGGAGCGTTCACCGATCTCCTCAATCATCGGCTTGCGCGAATCAAACAATTCCGGCGTCCCGACACCCTGATCACCGTAGCCAATGTATTCCGGGACCAGAGGCAAAAGAATCTTACGCTCCGATCCGTCTTCCATTTCACCAGCAAAACGATTCAGCAGAAAAAAGAAAGCGGTTTGCCCGCCATTGGTAATCGCCACATTTTCCGGTCCCAAATCCCAGCCGAACTGATCCCGCAAAAATGTCGCTACGGCTTCGCGAAAGCCCGGGCTCCCTACCGGCTGATCGTAGTCAGCCAGTACACAATCCAGTTCTTCTGGTTTTTCGTTGGCCAGCTCCGCAACCCGCTTGCGCCAAATCTCCTGCATCTCCGGAATGCGCGCCGGATTCCCTCCACCCATCATGACAAGACGATCCTTACCAAGGGTCAGCGCCTCGCCGAGGTCGTCCATCAATTCACAAATGCCCGACTCGCCGGCAAGCTTGCTGGCAAAAATCGAGCGCGGCCATATTGGTTGTTCTTTCACTCCGGAAGATGCGCTTTCGCGAAAAGGGTGCAAGTATTGTTGATGCCCGAAACGCTTCCGGTTGTTTTGACTATCGCCGGTTCCGATTCCTCTGCAGGAGCCGGAATCCAGGCCGACCTGAAGACTTTTGCTGCCTGTGGAGGCTACGGAGTCAACGCCGTGACAGCAATCGTTGCGGAGGCTCCGGGAGCGGTCGATGCGATTCAACCCGTCGACTCAACCCTGTTAGGTCAGCAACTCAACAGGGTTAGGTCAGCCTTTCCCATTGCAGCAGCCAAGGTCGGAATGCTGGCTCACGGACGAAATGTGGAAGCTGTTACCGAATTCTTTTCTGAGTCCACAGAGATCCCCTTGGTGGTTGATCCGATTCTTTCTGCGACAGCGGGAGGATTTCCTCTGCTCGATGAAAGAGGCGAAGCGGCTCTGGCAGATTTGTTTCCTCTGGCCACGCTGATGACTCCCAATTTGCCTGAAGCGGAAGCCTTACTGGCAAGAAAGTTGGATACCCGCGATGAAATTTCCGACGCGCCCGCCCGACTCGCGGAACAATTCGGCTGCAGCGTGTTGCTGAAAGGCGGACACTCATCCAATTCCGAAAGATGCACCGATCTACTTTTTCACGCAGGCGAACAAACCGAGTTCTCCCGCGAACGTCTCGACGTTCCTGATCTTCACGGCACCGGCTGCACTCTTTCTGCGGCCATCGCCGCTTTTCTGGCCAGGCAGATTCCGGTCGTCGAAGCTGTCTCGCAGGGACTGGATTACTTGCAATCCACAATGCGTGACCATTTGGTTTTTGGAAAAGATGACGAAGTCGCGGCATTGAACCATTTCCCAAACGCGTCTAGCTTTTCCGAAGATTAATGACCAAACTCCACATCCTGCCCCTTTTCCTCAGTCTCGCCCTTTG
>JAHDCN010000421.1 GCA_020629815.1 Verrucomicrobiota bacterium | reverse complement strand
CCTTCGTCATTCCATTCGCGCAGCGTGGCCATCATCTCCGGCCATACCTTTTTCAGGCGAGCAAAACCGTCTTCGTGAAAATCGATGATGTATTGAATGCGCTCTTCCGGATCGGGCATGTCCGGCCAATGCGCGTGACCGGTGATCGACACGAAATCGAGCTGTTCGCGGGCGTTTGCTAGCGCGTCCTCCAGCGAACCGTGACCATAGGAGATGCCACAGTGGTTGTGCATATCTCCAAAAAGGAGCGAAAGATTTTCGTAGGGATTGGCCATATTCTCTTATCGTTTTCGACTGTTGCGTGAGCGGTATTCGGGAGGGCGCTTTTTCACCCATTTGATGAACTTGGCGATTTCTTCGTGTTCCTGCAATTGCTCAATAGTGGAATAACTCCGGGCCAGCTCCGCCTCGGAAAATACACTGTGAATCTTGCTGTGGCAGATGATGTGAAGAATCGCAATCGGCCCATGCTTGCCGCCTTTCAGTTTCGGAATCAAATGGTGCCGACTCTCTGCATCCGGTGGAATCGGCCGTCCACACAGCGGACAGATTTTCCAATTCTCTTCATTCTGCATATGCGAAATCGTAACACGATGGCATCCGGGCGACTACCGGGAACGAAAAATTTCGCTCTTCAGACATTCGGTGATCAGGGTGCGAAGACCGTAATTTTTCGAAGCGACAGTCTCGGCAATATCCTCGATCTCGAACTGATCGGTTGGTTCCATGTGCCGACCGCTGGCGTAGCTGAGAAACTGGGAGATCAGATGTTTGGAGAAATAGTCTTTCCTTGAGGTCGAGAGAATTTTCTTCAGGTCGAAAAAACCTTCATAACTTTCCCCGGAGGGAAATTCTCCCGAGGAATCTACTTTGGCTGCCGGTTTGTCTTTCGGTTTTGGATAATTGAAACGCCAGCGGCCGATGGGATCAAAATTCTCCAGACCAAACCCCAGTGG
The DNA here is from genome assembly GCA_020629815.1 of Verrucomicrobiota bacterium. Classification (GTDB taxonomy): domain Bacteria; phylum Verrucomicrobiota; class Verrucomicrobiia; order Verrucomicrobiales; family DEV007; genus Arctic95D-9. The sequence continues at coordinate 1,859 of JAHDCN010000421.1, read as the reverse complement.
ATCAATCTTGCGATGGCATTCGGCACAGGTCTTATCGGAACTGTGAATGGCAAGCCGCTCCCGAATCGTTTTTGCACCGCTGACATTTGCTTCGATTGCTGGGACTTCGTCCGGTGGAGGTGGTGGATGAATGCCCAGAATATTCTCGGATACCCAGACGCCGCGGGTGACCGGTGAGGTCTCGACTCCATTGGCACTCACTGTGAGAGTCGCAGCCATGCCGAGCAATCCGCCACGGCGGAAGTTTCCTTTTAAGCTGACCTGCTGAAAGCCGTCGGCCAGCCGAAGGGTATCCTTCTCGGGAAGCTCATACAGGGAGGCGAGCCGTTTGTCGACGAAGGTGTAGTTGGCGTGCAGGAAGTTGTCTATCGAGCCATTCGTTGCGACAAGGTTTTGAAAAAACAGGCGCACCTCTTTCTTCATCGCGGAGGGAAGGTCTTCGGCATAAAACTGACGCGCCTTTTCCCTTGGTGGGGGCATCTGTCCCAGTTCTCGCAGATTGAGCCAGCTGTCGAGAAAGGCGGTCACGAAAGCAGTGGATCGATCATCTTTCAGTAGCCGCTGAATTTGCTGATTAAGAACCTCTTCCTTTTTTATGGCCCCTGATCGGGCTTTTTTCATCAACTCTTCATCCGGTGGAGAGGTCCACAGGGCATACGATAATCGCGTGGCCAGATCGTAGGATCCGAGCTCCGACTCTTCTTCATCTGTAATTTCGCTGAAGTAGAGAAACGAAGGCGAACAAAGGATCAGTTTCAGCGTATCCAGAGCAGCCCGGCGGGCTACAGCGCCTTCGGCAATCTGTGCTTCATAGACCCGGCGAATTCGTTCACGATCGACTTCTTTCAAAGGTCGGCGAAACGCCCGTTCCGCAAAGGCATTGAGCTGAACCAGCGCCTTACCCTTTTGAAAGCCGCCTTTACCAAAAACAGTAACTTCCTCCAGGCTGCCTCCTTCCTCTTGCAACGGTCCGTGAATCTTGATCTCATCGATCTGGATATGAGGCAGCTTGCCCTGCTTTAAAATGTGAGCCCTACCAACGTTAGAACTGCTCTTCTTGCCTTCGAACTCTTCCTTGTAGCGCTTATTGATCTGAATCACAGAGGCGCGGGATTCGTAGGGACCGTTAGGAAAAATGAAACGGGGTGTTTGACCTTTCTCCAGCCAAACCCGGAATGTAATCCACTTCTGTTTGTCGTCCGGAACGATCGCGACGTCGTCCAAAATCGGCTCGATTCCTTGCGGATAGTGAATGTGCCCTTTCTTTGCATCTCCGGTCACGACAGCGAGTTGAAACGGCTCAGAAAGATCGATCCCGAAAATCTTCGGATCGTAATGAGTGTCCCTATGCAAAGCCTGAGCGAGCACCTCAAGGTCATACAATCCGGATACCGGAACGCCTTCGAGAAAGTCTTCTATATGCCCGTAGCCGCCCTGGCGAGTGTCTGTGTTGGGTTGCTCGTAAAGGCAAAGATACTTGAAATTGAACGCTGCCTTATGAGAACCGGTCAGTTCCTCATACTGGCGGAAATTTTCGGTAAAGTGCCAGTGCTGCGGTTCTGTTTTGGGTTTCCCCAACCGGGCCTCGACTAATCGATGGGCCGATTGGAAATACTGATCCAGCAGGAAACCGGAAGTGATCAGGGTTTTTCCAATAGTGTCGAGCTGGTGGCTGGTTTTTTCCTTGGGAAATTCGGAGGTGAGCCCAAGGGTATCGACGCGTCGGCCAAACAGGACCTCAAGGGTGTTTTCGTACTCGCGCTTGGAAAGTCGCCGCATGACTGTCCTGCCTCCGGAACTCTTGATCTTTCCGCGTGCTTCCGCCATACCTTCACGGAGCGCACGAATCGCCGCCAGTC
>JAHDCN010000420.1 GCA_020629815.1 Verrucomicrobiota bacterium | reverse complement strand
ACACATAGTTGCGGCGCCCTTTCATCAACAGAGCATTGAAAGGTTCTCCCAACACCGTTTGCAAAAGCGGAATATCTTTCTCCACCAGTTGCTCCTGCAAGTTAATGGTGTGAGTCGAAATAATAGCCTTCCGCTTTTCCTTAATCGCCAATTCCACAGCCGGAGCCAGATAGGCCAGTGATTTCCCCACACCTGTTCCGGCTTCAATCACCAACGGGCGCGATTCCTCCATCGACCGCGCTACCGCCACTGCCATCTGTTGCTGCTGCGGACGGTATTCGAAGTCTTTCAGCGCAGAAAGCGCACCACTGTCCCCGAAAAAAGCTGAGGCCGATTCGCTCAGTTTTCCGGGTGAGGCACTTCCAAAATCCAACACCGAAATCACCGTTCAGCCATCGACTGAAAGTGGAACACACGCAAGAGAATTCGGATTAACATCGATCACTGCCTGTCTGACCGACTCGACACGATGGCTTGCCGCATCTTCCGGCTCAACTGCACTACTCGCTACTGAATTACATGCCTTTACTTCGCCCGAAATACCTCGCTCTTCACCGCGATCTCGATCAGGTCAGCGAAGCGATAGCCTTCCTTCGGTTCATTCTCGACGATCGCATTCACAATCCGCTGATCACCGACTGACAGTTTTCGACCGGCGCCGTATTCGAGCAACTTGGTGAGCAGACAGCGGGTGAAAATCTCCGGATTGTTGAGCAGGTGTCGCTTCACCGACCCAACGCCATTCAGAGCTTTGCCATCGGCCATTTCCGAACTCACATCGATTTTGCTCTTTTTATCGCCCGGATAACGGGTTCGCCAACCACCGATAGCGTCATAGTTTTCCAAAGCCAATCCGAGAGGATCGATATCGCGATGACATTTGGCACAACTTTCCAGCTCGGTGTGCGCCTTCAGCATTTCGCGAACATTGGTGGCTTGGCTAGTGTCGATATCGAGCGCTGGAACGTCTTTCGGAGGAGGCGGAGGATGTTCACCAAACAAGTTTTCTAGAATCCAAACTCCGCGATAAATCGGTGAGGATTCCACTCCGTCACCGGTCACCGTTAAAACGCCCGGCAATCCCAGAACACCATCGCGATCTTTCACGTGGGCTGGCATTCCCTGCGGCAAGTTGCCTAGATCGATTCGCTCAGGTTCCGGCCAAACGAGGCTCTGTCGTTGATTGGCGGCAATCGAGTTAAGATTGCCTTTTCCGCCCCAGGCGACTCGCATTGCGTTGTTGGCGTAGGTGAAATCCGAATCAACGAAGCTGGAGATCGGCAGGTTATGGCGCAGCACTTCTTCGAAGAACATCTCTGTGGAGCGGATGAATCCGTAACGAACATTCACATCCCAGGTGTAGCGAACGTCGCAGACATTGATCGCCTCGACTTCGCGATTCCCCAGCCACTGCCCAGTGAAATGCTTGATGAATTCGTCTGCTTTCGGATCGGCGAGCAGCCGACGGACCTGGCCGCTGAGAACTTTTGCCTCAGACAATTTCCCGGTAGCCGCCAGCGTTGTGAGTTCTTGATCCGGCAAAGTGCTCCAAAGAAAATAGGACAGCCGCGAAGCCAGCGCGAAATCATCCAACACCTCTACTTCATCGGACTCACGGTAGAGAAAGGCAGGCGAACAGAGCACCCGCCGAATCGCATAGTGCCAGGCAAACTCCGGTGACTCCACTTTCTCCCCGTGCCGAAGCACAGCGTCAAACAGCTTGTCCTTCTCTTCATCTGAAAGAGGTCGACGAAACGCACGAGTCGCCAGGGGCAGCAGCTTGCTCTCTAACGACGGCCGATCCAGCTTCGGAGGATAAGAATCAAAAAAAGCGCCTACCCGGGGCGGGACGCCAATTGGTCCAGCGACTTCCATCCCGCGAAGCTCAACCGTCGGCTCTTTGCGAGCCTTAACCTTTTTCAAATTGCTGTTAATCTGTGCCCGATTCAAAACCCCGTTCTGATAGCTACCTTCCGCGAGCCGGTTCATGCAATAGATGTGAAACGTCTCGCCCGCCTCAACCGGAATATCGCAATCAATCCAGGCGGGTTCTCCGGCCGGAACGTCGAACTCGCCGACCAGCGTCGTCTCCTCCAATCGGAAGCGCTTCGGCAGTTCCACCGTTGTCGGATCGAAAACTACGAAGCCAAGTCGCAGCGGTTTGCCATCAGCTCCTTTCTTCGACTGTGCATTGGCCAATAGACGCACTCGATACACACCCGATGCCGGAGCGACGAACAGCGAGTCCCAATAAGCACCGACCCACCCTGAGTTGTTGAAGCCGGTAAACTTCAGGTGTTCCCCTTTTCCCCCAAACCATTTTCGTATTTCATCCCCGCCAATTTCTTCGACCGAATATTTCGCTTCATAGGTCGGCGGATTCGGCAGCGGCACAAAACGATCCGCGATGTTGGTCGCCGATTCGTGATAAGCTTCCATCACGGCCGGGGAAAGGAACAATCCTTCGGGCATGGTATCGAATTCTTCGCTGCTGACATCGGCCGGAAACGAAAGCGGCAGCTCGATCATTCGCATCCCGAAGAGATCACGAACCGAGTTGAGATATTCCACCCGGTTGAGTCGCCGCAACGGTGTGCCGCCAACTTTTGCCGATTGCTCCGCCTTTTCAAAACCCGCCACCAGAGTATCGAGAAAAGCTTCCTTTGTGGTACTGTCAGGGTGTTTCTTTGCCTTCTTCGTCGGCATGTCGCCATCAGCGACATAGTCGTAGACCAACTCCCACTGCTCCGCGGCATCCGTTTCCGTGAGATTCCACGGCAGGGTATCAATCCGGAACTGGCCCTTCTGCACGTCTGC
>JAHDCN010000419.1 GCA_020629815.1 Verrucomicrobiota bacterium | reverse complement strand
GCGATATCGTCAGTGATCCGGTAAATCGAGAAGCCTGTCAGTTTTGCTTCACGAGCTTGCTTCGCGTTGCCGGGATAGATATTCTGATACTTTGGCAATCCGTCGAGCCCTGCCAGAACCTTCCACTCACCATGACGCATGGCGACCCGCTGCTCATTGATGGCGTTATAAAAGCACCAGATCAACGGTTTGTCCCGCTTCACCGGGACGCCCTTGCCGGGAACGAGGCTGGTCCCGTCCAAAGTTAGATCCGAAGTGGATACTCCGGCGAGTTCGCAGAATGTGGGCAACAGATCCAATGCAGATACCGGGGTATCAACGATCTGCCCCGGATCAATCTTGCCTGGCCATCGGGTGATTCCAGCCACGCGGAAACCGGCTTCCGTGGTCCAGAGCTTCATTCCTCTAAGCGGCGTAGCGACACCGAAAGATCGACCGGCACCGGGATACCGTTTCAGTGTTTCCGGTCCGTTATCAGAGGTGAAAAATACAATAGTGTTCTCATCTTTTCCCTGCTCATCAAGAGCATCCAGGAGTTTGCCAACAGCCAGATCGATGTTCTCCACATTGGCGAAATACTGGGCTTCGTTTTCATCATCGGTGACGTCCGAGTAGCCATCGACCAGAGCCTTTGGAGAGGCGACTGGCTCATGAGGTTCGTGAAATGCCAGGTAGAGAAAGAAAGGAGCTTCGTTGCTTTCGGGAGCTCCTTTGTCTTTGAACCATTCAATTGCCTCATCGGTAGCCAGTTGGCAACTGTAACCCTGTAGCTCGCCAACTTCTTCGCCATTTCGCACATAGTTCTTTGGATTCTCATGGGAAGGGGAGGCATTGTTCTGTGTCGCAAACCAATGGTCGAACCCGGCATCATTTGGCTGTGGTTGGCTGGGTGAATTGAACACTGCGTTGCAATGCCACTTGCCGGAAACAGCGGTGGCATACCCGGCCTTTTTCAACAGCTTCGGAATGGTCACTGCCTCTTTGTCGAGGTGAACCATCTGCCGGTTGTCCGGGCGCTTGGTGTTCTCTTTGGCTGATGGTATCCAATCGTAAACCCCGGCGCGATTGGGACTGCGGCCAGTCAATAGACCAACGCGCGAAGGGGAACAAACAGGTGCAGTCGAATAGCAGGCTGTATAGCGGATGCCCTGCTTTGCCATGCGATCCAGATGCGGCGTTTTAATGTGAGGGTGGCCATAACAGGCGAGGTCACCGTAGCCCAGATCGTCGCAAAGAATGACGATAATGTTGGGTTTCTCCTGTGCCTGAGTTGGTTCGGGAAAAAGAAGAAAGAAAATGGCAAGCACAAAGCTGACTGAGCGAATCATACTCGCAGGGTAGGGGAAGCGATGACCCTCATCAAGCAAAGGGATACCGGAAGGCCGTAAACTCTTTCTTACTACCACTTTCGCAGCCACTCGATATCCTCGCTGTCGTCCGAAACCGGTGGAGGTGTCTCGTCGTTGATAACGATATCTTCGCGATCCACGAAGATCTTTTGTGCCGCCAATGTCTCCGTTGCTTTGCGAATCGCCTTCTTCAAAACCTTCTTTGCGTCAGAAGGTTCTTTTTCTGTGAGCTTCTTGGAAATCACTTTCTTCAAGGACTCCGATGCAATCAAAAGATCCTGGAACTGACCGAGTTTCTTGGCGTGTTGTCGATTTAGAATCTCAATTTGCTTCTCGAGGTTCTGAATTTTTTGGTCGAGCAGAATGACATCTTCAATCTTGCCGGAGTTCCCATCGACGACCATCTCCTCCGCATCGTCTTCGATGCTCCCAAGGACCATATAGTGCATCACCACGGCTTCTCCAATGAGCATGCGATCACCGTCCTGGATCACCTTGTCTTCACCCATTACAAGATCACCGTTGATCAGGGTGCCGTTGGCCGATCCCAAATCACGAATGGTGCATTCGTCGTCGTCGATCAGGATTTCCAGGTGGGAATAAGAGACTCCTTTTTGATTGATCTGAATTTGGTTTTCCTGACCACGACCGAGACCGATCCGTGTCGCATTCAGAGCGTACTGGATCGGTTCTTCGTCGGGAATCCGGACAATCAAATGATGGGTCATTCGAAGAAAAAAGCCGCAATCGGGCCGCAGTAGAGAAAGAAACTCGGATCAAAACCGAAAGTCAAAGAAGAATCAGCGTCTTCTTCGGAGTTGTTCGCAGAAATAAGAAAGCACCGGCATTGGGGCAACTTGCACTGACTTCGCAAAAGTGTATTCTTCTCTCATGAGGGTTTGTTCGTGGAATTTTGTCTTGGCCGCGAACTCTTTCTTCCTTTTATCAGGCACAAGCGTGCTGGCTAATCCTCTTCCGACTCCGGTTCCGCCCGAGCTGTTTTCTGATATCCGGGTTTCGTCGCCGTTTCAGCGGACCCTTAGTTTTCAGAACGAAATGATCCTTACAGGTGTCGCCACGATTGAAGGCAAAACCGTAGCCACCATTACCAACCGGGAAACCGGTGCGTCTCATTTGATCTCTCACCGACCCAATTCGATGGGCTGGAAATTACTGGAGGTGAAAGGCGGTGCAGATATCAGTTCTTCGTTGGCGTTGGTAGAAGTCGATGGGGGAGGGGTGATGAAGATCTCGCACGATGCTAAAAAGCAACAGAGCCTGGCTGCCGCGGCGCGAACAAAGCGGGCAGAAAAGGCCAAAAAGCAGAGCCTGAATGTGACAAGCACTAAAGATAAGCTGCCTGAGTATCGCAACGAGGAGGAGCGTAAGGAATACTATGCGAAAATAAAAGAGCTACAGATAGGAATGAGTGACGATCAGAAGAGACGGGCACACCAAATCATGAGTGA
>JAHDCN010000418.1 GCA_020629815.1 Verrucomicrobiota bacterium | reverse complement strand
TCTCCAGTCCGTTCGCGACCGGATGATCGGTCCTGGTTTGAATATCTGCGATCCAAGAAGGGTTCACCGAAAACGCATCGGCAAAATATCCGCCTATCCAGTTCTTGTAATATTTCTCGCCGACGTCTTTCGTCGGGTGAACACCGTAGTGCATGAACATGATGCCCATACCGGCCTTCACCTTCTGATCGAGAACGGCATACTTGTCACCGAAGTCGCCACCGGAATCCGCGTAGATAATGCAAGCATCCAAATCATCCAAAATCGACTCATCTTCCGGCCAGCCATACCAGTGAACCTTCGCCTCGACCGGCAGACCACTCTGATTCAGAGCATCAGCCAGCAACATCGAACCCGCCTTGTATTCGTGAACGCCATGTCGGTGTTTGGTGTTTCCGGCGATGAAGAGAATTTTTTTCTTCCCGGAGGCATCCTCCTTGCCTGCGGTCGGCTTTGCCACTGGCACAGGAGTAGCGGCTGCACTTTCTTTCGGCACACCCGTTTTCAGGTAAGCCGTAATGTCGGCCACCTCCTGAGCAGACATGCCCAACTGACCGGCCGACATCATCAGCGATCTTTCCATCGGCTTCACGCTGGTGATTTCACCCCGTCTAATCTCGACTTCGCCACCGCCCATCACTTTCAAAATATGTGAACCTCCGGCAAAAAGGGAGAATCCCTGAATGGTATGACCTTTCTTGGTCTTGATCTCGGTCGCTTCAAATCCATGCGCCAAACCCGCATTCGGGTCGATGATCGCTGTGGCAATCGCCTCGATTGACTGACCCCTGCCCCATTCGTCGAGAGCTGGTCCAAAATCGACGCCCTGCCCGTTGACCTGGTGACACATGTAACAGCGCGCAATTTGCGCCTGCCCATTCACTGGATCACCTTTCAACTTCAACACTTCAGGAACGGTGAGCTGGGTCAACGAAGGCATGTCGATTGGCACCACGTAGTCCTTGTCAGCCTTTAATTGATTCGGCTTAACGTTCAGCCCTTTCATTTGATCGACCCATTCACTCCAGACGTGAGTGCCGCGATTATAGAGCCACCACTGAGCCAGCTCTTTGGTATCCTGCGGTCCTTTCTCGGCGATCAACACAGTCGCCATCGCTGCGCCTTTGGTTGGCATAAACCCGAGAGCGGTCAGCGCATCTTTTCTTTCCGAAAGTGGCAAGCTCGTGCTGAGCGCGCGATTCCGGAATGCAATCGATGCTGCCGGTGAGTGCAGACGCCAGGCCAGCTTGGCGAATGGCTTGGACCACTTCAGGCTGTCTCCGTCGCCAAGTTCCTTTAGCAGCAGAGAATACATCTGCTTCTCCTTCTTGGCGCAAGCCGTGCCGATCGCTTCCAGATACCAGCGGTCGTTGCCCTCATATTGCCGGGCCAACTCCAGAATGATGTCTTTTGTTTCATTCAAAGAACGATCACGCAAGGCCAGGGCGACTTCACGACGCACCGCAATCGACTCATCCTTCGCCAGCGCCTGCGCATGCTTCAGCGTATCTTTCTCAACGAACCGCAAAGCGCGAAAGCAGGCAATCTTCATCTGCGGATCACTCGTCGACTTGAGACGTTCTTCGACCAGCTTGGTTCCGGCTTCGCCAAACTGCGCCAGCAGCCAAATCGCCCGAGCCTGGATGTAGGGATTGGAATCGTTAAGGAGTTCCTTCACTGCAGGGATCGACTTCTCGCCGGCTGCCTTCAGACGGGTAAGACCGGAATTCCGCACGTTGTTGGCGGAACTTTTCAAAGCGGTGATTTGTCCGGCTTCAGATTCCAGATCAATCTCCGGCACTTCCACCTTGGAACCTTTTGGCGCGATGCGGTAGATCGCACCGGCCAGAGCAGTGTCTGTCATCCGGTGCCCGCCAACTCCGTTGTCATACCAATCGGCAACGTAGATCGCACCATCGGGCCCCACGGCGACATCCGACGGACGAAACAGGTTGGCCGCTCCGGCTTTTTCTTCACCGCCTTCGGCAAACTCATCAGCCCGCTTGGAGCGGAAAAAATCGAATCGCTCCAGCTTGAAACCCGCCCCATCCGGAACCGGCAGATAGCCAAACACGACATTGCGCGCGGCTTCACAGGAAAGCAAAAGACCACGATATTTGTCACCCAAAATTCCGTTCTCGTAGAAACAGATTCCTGTCGGCGAACCGTTACCATAGACATCACCTGCAGGGATCGTTCCCGGGTCTTCCTGACGCCACTCCGCAATCGGCGCGGCCTGCCCCGGACGACGTTCGGTTTGCCATTTGCGTGCGCCGTCGTCGGAGGCAAAGCCAAGGTTGCCGTATTCCATTAGCCAAGTAGTCCGACAGGCAGGAGGGTCGTCGTTGTCGTTTTGAAATACGTCACCGAAGGAAGTCACCGTCTCCTCATAGCTGTTGCGCATATTGTGCCCGACCGGACGCAGTCCGGTGCCGTCGGGATTCATCCGCAGGGCCACAGAGCCGACATACACGTGACCGTCATCACTTTTCAGCCCAGGCTGATTTCCCTGATTTGGTCCTTCATCAGTCACCGAAGGCGAACCGCCGTTGTAAACACTGCCAACTCTCAGGGTCCAGCCGTCTTTGCCTTTCACAATATGCGTGCCGGCATTGCCTGAATTGAAATACCACTGCCCACTCGGGCCGGTGGTCACCGCATGCAAACTGTGATCGTGATCGCTACCGCCAAATCCGGTGAGCAGCTTTTCCTTCTTATCCACCTTCGGATCGAAAACCGCGTCGCGATTGACGTCGGTGTAAACGATGATCGAAGGAGGCTGCGAAACGACGACCTTGTTGTCGATCACAGCAATGCCGAGCG
>JAHDCN010000417.1 GCA_020629815.1 Verrucomicrobiota bacterium | reverse complement strand
GGGCTTGTAGGATGGATTGGTAATCCGTCCCGATTTCGGATAGGCTTTGCGGACGGAATGCCATTCCATCCTACTTTTACGAAACACACACCATTCTTATTCTAAAGACATGTTTCACCTTGATCCACCACCCGGTTTTCGTGGTTTGGATTCGAACTATAACATTACTGTTTACCATTGACATCTCCCTCACTGGAGACAAGAAGGAGCGACCTACTTTGTCACATTTCGGCTCGCCGATTCTTTACCTAAATCCAAGCTCGATGAACTTCGGGAAATTCGCGAGAAATGGAAAAGGAAGCACTTCGAAGGTCGAGAACCAACGACCGACGAGGTTACAATCAAGAAGCTGAAAGCAGAGTGGGATGAGTTGAGCCGATCACTAATCGAGCGCAGTGAGAAGTGGCTCGATCAAGGCATGGGTGAATGTGTGCTTCGACGGCCAAACGTCCGTGGGGTTGTTAAAGAGGCGTTACAGGCATTCGATGGCGAACAATATGAACTTGGTTCGTTTGTGATCATGCCGAATCACCTTCATCTAATCATTCGTCCATTCGGAGGCTTTGCTTTAGAGAAAATTCTGCAAAGCCGAAAACGGCGGACGTCGAGGTTGATCAATGAGACACTAGGTAGGAGCGGGACTCTCTGGCAGCAGGAAAGTTATGACCGGATCGTTCGCGATGCGGAGCATCTTTGGCGGGTATTGCAATATATTGGAAAGAACCCCCGGTTAGCGGGAATTGATGATCATCAATCAACACGTTGGGTGCGGCCAGACTGGGTCAAATTGGGCTGGGGTTTTGTAGATGCCGCGTAGGATGGATTGGTAATCCGTCCGCGAAGCCTATTCGCCAAAGCAAAGGACGGAATACATTCCATCCTACAAACTGGCCTTGGACCTCTCCACTAAAAATACTCTTCCGAATACCGATCAAACTGCTCAAACAAATCTCCAACGGAATCTTCACAAACCTTCCGTAACTTCTCCAACCGCTCCGCATTCGCTTTGTCCTCAATCACATTTTTCGTCTCACCGGGATCGGCGTTGAGATCAAACAACTGCTCAAAAGCCGGGGCTTTGCCAGTGGTGTCGAGCGACGCTTCGTAACCGCCTTTGGCAGCCTTGTAGTAGCGAATGTATTTCCAACCGTCCGCCGTCACATAGCCATCCTGGATAGGACCGTCGCGGCCCAGGTAAAGACTTTCCAAGGCTAATCCCTGCCGCCATCCTTCCGGCGTCGTCTTGTCATAAAGCAATGGCTTGAGGCTGGTGCCGACCATGTGAGGTTTTTCCTCAACGCCGGCGTAATCGAGAATGGTGCTGGTGATGTCGAGACTGGAAACCAACTCGGTGCGACTGAGGCCGCGGGTTGCTTCCGGGGCCTTGGGATCGAAGATGAAGCAGGGGAATTTTGAGGCGAGATCGTAGAGCAGGCCTTTGCCACCCATACCGTAGTCACCCATCAGCAGGCCGTGGTCGCTGCCGAAAATAATCAGCGTCTTTTCTGTGAGGTTTCGTTTCTCCAAACCCGCCACAATCTCGCCCATCATCTGATCAATCTCGGTGACCATCTGGTGATAGCGCATGTGCAGCTCGTAACACATCTTGGTGTCGTAGCAGAAGTTGTAGGTTTTGTTCCGGCCCTTGTCATGATCGATCACGCTGCGCGGGATGTGATCGTAAGGATTCGGATTGGCATCGAGCGGTGTCTTGATTTCAAGATCGCGATACGGGCCGGTTTTGCCAAACAGCGGGTGATCGGCCAGGTCGGGATTGTTGAAAGAGGGCTCGGCGAACTGCTTCCACATCAGGCGAAACTTCGAGCTGTGTGGTGTGGCGTAGCAGAGCGAAAGGCAGAAAGGCTTATCGTTCGGGGCGTTGTCGATAAAGGCAAAGGCATCGTCTGTTTTCTTGCGGTTGGTGGTGACATTCTTCTTTTTGTCGCCCTCGACTGGAAACAAAAATGGTCCGTGTCCGTTATGGCCGTCAAAGACATCGAACAGATCTTCGAGTTCGAGGCCTTTCTCCTGATCAATGTGCCATTTGCCGACGAGGCCGGTGTAGTAGCCTGCCTGTTTCAGCATCACCGGATAGCTGCCCTGCCACTGCTTGCGGGTCAGCTTTCGTTTTGAACTAAACCCAATCCGGTGGACGCGTTCATGACACCCCAGTAATAGCGAAGCCCTGCTCGGGCGACAGATCGGCTCAGCGATGTAGGCATTGGAAAAACGCGTGCTCTTCTCCAGCAAGTCATCGACATGGGGTGTCTTGATCCACGGATGCCCCATCCCCGAAAAGGTGTTGTCACGTTGATCATCGGTGAGGATAAACAGAATGTTCGGACGTTCTTCGGCTGCCGATTCTGAAAGCAATACAGTGCTTGCAAGAAAGAGAGAAACGAGGGACTGACGAATCGATCGACAAATGGAATACATGGAATTCAATAGGGATGCTTTTCCTGGCTCCTGCAATCGGCATTAAGCAGCCAGTGACAATTGTTTGGAGGCGTCGTCGTGCGGTCGAATCAGTTCGTTCAGGACCTCCCGATCTCTTTGACTGAGATTATAGAGTTGCCCCTTTCTCCAATGCCTTTCATCGTGGAGTTATGACAGGGCAAAAGAATGTGGGACGCAGGTCGTGGATTAAAACCGGTCTGCCAATTCTCGTCGGTGCCGGTTTTGGATCAGGGAAATGGCTGGAGAGTGTCCATGCTTCTGAGGTTGCTACCACCCAAACCGATGCGGATGGTTTTTTCACTTTGGGCAAACGGGGCGAACGTTGGTACTTGATCGACCCGGAGGGAAAGCCCTTTTTCACCATTGGCTTGAATCACATCGAT
>JAHDCN010000416.1 GCA_020629815.1 Verrucomicrobiota bacterium | reverse complement strand
GACCGCACCCAGATGATTTGCAACGGAGCCAAAGCAGCCTGGGCCTACGACGCGGAAACTGGAGAAGAAATTTGGAACGTTCACTACCCTACGCATTCGCCGTCCTCACGCGCGGTTCACAGTGAGGAACTCAATATGGTTTTCATCAATACCGGCCTCGGCAAGGCGGAAGTCTGGGCAGTGAAGCTCGACCCGAAAGCGAAAGGCGATATCTCCGAAACCCATGTTGCGTGGAAACTTCTCAAGCGCACTCCGAAGCGCGCATCCCCGGTTCTCGTGGGAAGTCTGTTGTTCATGGCCAATGACGGAGTCGGCAGTTGTGTAGACGCCAAAACCGGAGAGGTTTACTGGACTGAACGGGTCGGCGGCGATTACTCTGCATCGCTACTCGCGGCCAATGAGCTGGTCTACTTCTTCGACGAGGAAGGGTTGTGCACCGTCGTCAAAGCAGACAAAACCTTCGAGAAAGTTTCCGAGAATCACCTCGATGGTGGCTTCATGGCCTCACCCTCCGTGAGTGGTGATGCATTGATTCTGCGGACGAAGACGCATTTGTATCGAGTGGAGGGGTAGCTACCTTCCCTGCTACCCGAACTCATCGAGCATTGTCATTTCGAGCGAGCTTGCGAGTCGAGAAATCTCTCGAAGTCCGCAACTGCTTCTGACGTGCTTCTAAGCCCCAGCATGGGCGATTTCTCCCTAGGCGGACGTAACGCGCTTTGACGTTGAGTTTGCGCGAGTGTCCCACTTCATTCTCGCTCAGGACATCGTACATCCAATTACATCCAATTAGGCCTCACTCCCCCACTTTCCCATCCAGGTATTTCCACAGGCCCTTGTATTTTTTGAAGCGAGACTTTTCGTGCAACTCCTGCCTTGAGCCATCGACGTAGTATTCCGCGATAAACTCCACCTTGCCGGTCTTGTCTTCCTTTTCCCCTTTGGAAACGCTGACGATCGTAAGAAAGCTCCAATTGATAAGATTGATGTTCGCCTCAATGTCCTCCTTCAGCCGCCGGCTTCTGGTAGTGGGATGAGTGGTCTCAACCAGATAATCGACGCGACGGAAAAAGTACGCTGAATAACGCGAGCGCATCAACTGCTCAGCAGTCTCCGGGTTTGCCCGACCGTAGTGAAACGGCATACAACAGTCTGCATAGCGTTGCCTGCTTTTGCAGGGACAGCCCGACTCCTCCCTCTCTCTGGGAATCCAATCGGGATCTTTTTCGTCAGGCATATCAATACTAGAACAAAAGCTGAGCCAGCGAGAAATAGATAATCGATCCGCTGACATCGACGATCGTGGTGATTGCTGGAGAAGCTACGACAGCCGGATCGAGCTTCAACATACGCGCAAGGATCGGCAGGCTGCCGCCGATCAAGGTAGAGGTCACAATCTGGCCGGTCAGGGCGAGGCCGACCACCATCGCGATCTGTAAAGCTCCAACATCATCGGGAATCGGAACCCATTCCGCCGGTAACAGGAAACGCACTTGCAAGGCTACACAAATCCCAAGCACAGCTCCAAGTCCCAGCCCGACTTGAAATTCTTTCCATACCACCCGCCAAAACTGACGTGGCCCCAGTTCGCCCAGCGACATGGCCCGGATCACCATCGTCGCTGATTGAGCACCGGTATTTCCGCCGGCTGCCACCACCATCGGCAGATACAAAGCCAGGATGAAATACGCTTTCATGATGCTTTCGTATTTCAGCCACACCCAACCGGAAATCAGCGCCAGGAAAGCCAGGATCAATACCCAACCGAACCGTCGGCGAAAATGGACCAGCGCCGGAGTTTGCAGGTAGGCCAATTCACGTTCCCCGCCAATACCGGAAATTTTCTCCATATCCTCGGTGGATTCCTCTTCGAGAATTTCCAGAGCGTCGTCATAGGTAATCACTCCGAGCAACTGCTCTTCTTCATCGATCACCGGCAAAGTCATCAGGTCATAGCGCGACATCATCTGCGCGGCCGCCTCCTGATCTTCGTGGGCCTGAATAGAAAAGTGATCGCTGTCGAGCAAGCTCTCAATTGGGGTATTCCAGGCGTTGAATGCCAGATCCCTCAATCGAATATTACCGATTAGCTTGCCGTCTTTATTAACGACATAAATCCGACTCAGCACCTCGATGTCCTCACGAACCGGCTCCAGTTCATCGAGCGCCTGCTTTACCGTCAGCGATTCCTCAACCATCGCCATCGCCATGGTCATCCGGCCACCCGCAGTGTGTTCCGGATACTGCAATAGATCCTCCGAAATCTGTCGCTTCTCATCCGGCAACAGATCGATGTATTGCGGACGATCCACTTCTTCCACCTCTTGCAGGAAGTCGACCAATTCGTCATCCGCGAAGGACTCCAGAACCTCCTTTTTTCCTTTCTCCGAAAGGTCCTGAAGACGATGCTCCACATCGGATGGAGGCAGGTAGTCAGCCCATTCCGAAAGGACATCTACTGGAATTCGACTCAACACCTCTTCGCGCTCCTCTTCATCGAGACGCTCAAACGCTTGTTCAATATCCCCCGGGTGTGCTCTCTTGGAAATCTCAAGAATTTCCTGATCAGAATGACTCAGCAACGCATCGACAATTGTCTGCGTATCGACTGGCTCATGGCCCTCTGTCTCACTGCTGCTCATTCAATTCAAGCCAGTCTCGCGGCGGGAAAAGGAAACGCAATTCCTTGTTGAGAAAAAGACATGAAAAACTTTCGGAACTCATACGTCCAATGAAACACCCATCCTTCTACCCAAAATTCGTTCCAGCACCGGTCACCCAAATCCAGTTGCGATTCGTAAGGAATGGGACAAAGTTTAGAAAAGTTGAAATTTATGAAAATTTTGCGGAA
>JAHDCN010000415.1 GCA_020629815.1 Verrucomicrobiota bacterium | reverse complement strand
TTCTCCGCGTCCGCTTGCTTCGCCAAATCCTCCAGCGGGATATTCTTCAGAGAAAAGCGGGTCCAGTCGACTGCGTCGAAATGCCACCACTCGGTGCGCATGATTTTGAAACCGTTGCGGGTCATGGCATCCTGCAAAATCTTCCGGTTGGCCTTGATCTCTTCGCTCAGGCCTGTAGTCGCATACGCGTGAGCCCGCTTGGTGAATTCATCATAGGGCGTTGCCATCGGAATCTCTTCGCCGGTATCAAGAGAAACCAGAGTCACATCCACTGCCGCTCCCCGATTATGCCGGGACCCTCGATTCGGATTGCCGACAAAACCCGGCAGCGGAGAATGATCCCACATTACATACTGCACCCGATGTGGTCGATAGCCGTCCCATATTTTAATACCGAGCGCTTTCGGCAATAGCTCTTCCTGTACTTTGACCAATCGCTCTGCAACCACACGGCGAAGAAAACAACGCTCTACCGGATAAAGAACCCGCTTGGTAAAGTTGTTCTTCGTAGCATAGGGAAGATCAACAACGATGGTTTGGTCCAGCGAAACGACTTCAACCAAATCGTGATCACTTTTCTTTTTCGCCGCGCTGTCTGCCCGATGCAGCAGCAAAATCAGCCCGATACAGAGAGCGGCACAAACCGGTGATATCTTGCGGGCGAAATTCATCTCTTTGGCTGAAGGAAATTCGACTAGTCAATGGAACCAGTTACCTTCTTCATTTCGGCACCACTGGAGCCGGTCTGACGAATACGAATCAGATAATCACTCTTTTTCTGCGCCTCGGAAAAGCTCAGCCAGTTCTTCAAATTCTGAGGATTCTCAAGTCGGGAAAACACGACGCGTTTGATGCGGGATTTTTCCACCCACATCGTTCCGTAGCCAGCAGAGCCGTTGTCATTCTTTGTCTGACTTGACCACATATTGACTGATTTGCCGTCCTGACTCTCACCAAGATAGACGACCAGGTGGCCGCTTTCCCCTTTGCCGATATTCTCGTTCCACCAAATTTTCATGAAGTCACCGGGCTTGGCCTTGGCGTAGCTGGTGAAATTCATTCCGAGCCCGAGTCGCTCAAACAAAACCGCCGTGCCGGGTCCATCCGCATTCCAGTGCCCGAAAATCCCAATGCCATCCAGCTTACCGTGAATCACATCGTTCTTGTCCCCGACATTGGCCATCTCGCCAGCCAATGCGCGACTCTTCTCAACAAGGCCCTTCTTCTGCAACTCAGAAACAGCCTCACAAAAGGCCAGATAGGTCGCGCTGGAGCAAAAACTGTAATTTTTTGCCTTCTTCGCATCGACCTTCAAGGCGCCTTGCAATCCGGGGCTGAGCGCATTGCCTAAATCTTCCACAGTTTGATACAAATCGTTGAAGCGCTGGCTGGATGGCAAACTTTTTTGGTATTTGGCGTAGGTTCCACCAGCCGGCATCGACTGAATCGCTTTCAGGACATAATCATTATAATCTCTATCTTGAGCAAAACAGAGAGCAGGAACTGCAAGCAAAGTGGCGGAAAGCAGGGCAAGAAAAGGAGTCGTTTTCACGGAAACAGGACGATTGAGTGAGGAGATTCAGGTGAAGAATGTTTACAAAGAAAGAATATCACCGCCTGCCAAAGGATGCGAGTGCGAAAAAGCCCGTCCGGATGGGTTGACAAGGTGCATTTTCCTCCTACATTCCCGCTCTTCCCGCATTCCTGCGAGCTTTCCGGTAAGATTATCGAGGTAAAAACCTGCTCCAGGCCAAAAGGGAAAACCCTTTTTTCCAAGATGAAAACTTTCTCTGCAAAAGCTGAAGAAATCGACCGCAAATGGTTCGTGATTGATGCTGAGGACAAGATCCTCGGTGATGTTGCCGTTGCCGCTGCGAATATTCTTCGCGGTAAAAACAAACCACTCTTCACTCCTCACTGCGATTGTGGTGATTTTGTAGTGGTAGTCAATGCTGACAAGGTTCGCCTCAGCGGAAACAAAGAAGAGCAGAAAATTTACACTCGCTACTCAGGATACGTGGGTGGGCAGAAGCGTGAGAATGTGAAAAAGCTCCGCGAACGTCACCCTGAGCTGATCGTGCAAAAGGCCGTCAACGGAATGGTCCCTCACAATCGACTGGGTCGCAAGATCATGAAGAAACTGAAAGTGTATTCCGGTGCTGATCACCCGCACGAAGCCCAGCAGGTGGAAACTTTCGAACTGTAATCAATTTTTATCTGAGCCGCATTATGAGCGAATCCTTCATTGCAACCGGACGCCGCAAGACATCGACTGCGAGTGTCACTCTCAAGCCCGGAAGTGGCGATATCACTATCAACAAGCGCCCGTTCGAAGAATACTTCGGTACGCTGACTCTCCAGAATCAGGTATTGCAGCCATTTGAGGTGGCAAACTGCATGAAGCAGTATGACGCCAACATTTCCGCCAAAGGCGGTGGCGTGACTGGTCAAATCGGCGCCATCCAGCTGGGAATCGCCCGTGCGCTTCTGCTGACTAATCCTGAGCTTCGTGAAGATCTCAAAGCAGCAAACCTGCTTTCCAGAGACGCCCGCAAGAAGGAGCGGAAAAAAGCCGGTCAACCCGGTGCCCGCAAGCGCTTCCAGTTCTCGAAGCGTTAAGGAGACTACTCCCAAGATTTTCAAAGAAGCCCGGTGGAAACACCGGGCTTTTTTTGTTTCAGGCGGTCTAACAGCGAAGAGCCAGGACCCAACAGGTATGGTCACGGACCTAACCCTGTTGACTCAAAATTTCGTCTGATTTTCCGAACCGGTGACCTTTTTGGGTGAAAATGCATCAAAACGAATGTTTTTCGCACAATTGAAAACAAATTCCCGTGCAATTCGTTGACTTC
>JAHDCN010000414.1 GCA_020629815.1 Verrucomicrobiota bacterium | reverse complement strand
CGCGTCCGTTGGAGCGCAGCGTTCTGCCGAAGTCGGACGCAGTGAAGGTGGTGACTTGATCAGCGACGCCGAGTTCGTCGAGAGAGCCCTGGAAAGAGGTCATGGCACGGCTCAGTTGAGAGAGGAGTCGCGGATGATCCGCGAGCAGATCCTGATGGGTGTCCCAGCCATTCATCATGACAAAGAAGGTTTGTCTTTTGATCCCTAAATCCTTTCGCGCCCCGATGGTGCGGGCGATTGCGCACAGGGAACCGGCCAGATCATTATCGCCTGGAAATTTCGATTCCAGCTGCACCTTCTCAAAGGCTTGGGAGAAGAGACGATCCATTTCGATGCTGTCTCGGGTTGATTGCGAAAATACTTCTTCGAACAAGTTTCCCGAACCGCTCTTTTGGGGAACAGCAAACAGTCCTTTGGCCAGCGGATTATCGATACTCACACTACCCTCCGGGGAAATATTGTAGGCAGAACCGGAGGCACCGGTTTGCAGCAGGTTGTTGCCGGAGAGTGAAATATTCATGGCGACACTGTCTGATGCGCCCGTGTCGCGCAGTAGTTCAGTGGCCCGTCCGAGCCAGCCGTCGGCTCCGCGCATCTGGGGCAGGGAGGTCTGCCACTGGTCACGCTGATCGTTGTGGGAGAACAGGGATTTCGGTAGTCGGGTGGATTTGTTCCGGTACTGTCGAAGGCTCGTGGGTTCGACCAGGGTGCCGACGTTGGCGAGAAAGGCGAGTCGCCCTTCGTGGTAGAGCTTGCGGATGCCGGGGATCGATGGGTGAACCGCAAAGTCGCGTTTTTGATCCGCCGCCCTTCGCAAAGGCAGGGCTGCGTTTTCTCCCTCCATGGACAAAGCCACCTCGCCCCGGGTTTTTGCATAGATTTCAAATTCGGCCGGGGTTGCCGGAATCAGCATGTTGAAGGAGTCGTTTCCACCGAAGAGAAAGATGCAGACCAGCGCACGGTAGTCGTCGCCTTCGGAGGCAGCGGCTCCGGCGAGTTTCAGGTGAAACAGGGTATTGAGAGCTGCCGTTGAGGTCAGTAGGGAGCAGGCTCCGGATCGGGCAAATTGGCGACGATTCATTTTTCAGTGAAAGGTTTATTTCAGGATGGCTCCCTCTGCACAAACAGCGGCACCAAATATGGCCAGCCTGGCCCGTTCCAGGGGATCATCAATTTCCGCCAAATGAGCTGCGAGCTGAGCGCGAGTGCTGGCCTTCATGGTTCCGGCACAAAGGAGGAGATTCACCCGGTCTAAAAGCTCATCCAGTTCCAGTGAAGCTTCTTTTTCCAAATCACAAACCAGAGGCTTTTCAATCGGCTTGCGCATTGTGCGGTAGTGAAATCCTTTGGTCAGGCCCTGCCAGAGGTAGTTCGGCACGCTGGCTGCGGTGACGTCGTTGTGAATCTGAAATTCCGGGCTGCGCATATCGTTTTCCGCAATGGCGCCCGGCTTGCGGTAGACCGCTTCGAAAAAATTGAAAACGGTGGGTGATTTCATCGGTTCCTGTTGCAGTCCGTCGAGAGGAGAGGGGCTCCACCATTGCAGTCCCGGATAGTCGGTAGGTCCTTTGCCCAGGTTTCTGCCACCGCCGAAGGCTCTGAGCACTGAGGTGCAACGAAGCACTGGATCTTTGAGCCTTCCGGTCGTCGGTTTGCCGATGGCCTGTTTGGGATCCCGCGCCTCCGGGTCGAGTAGGATCGCTTTTACCACCTCACCGAGATTGCCGCTACTTTGGTGCCATTGGTTCACCACACGGGAAACATAATCCGGAGATGGATTGGAAGTTACCAGGTGATTGATCAGGCGCATACTGATGAACGGCGCGGTGCTGTGATGGTGAACCAGTGCCCGGACAGTGCCGCGCACTTCCTCTTCCGGGTTCATATCCGGTGCGAGTTCAATGAGACCGCCGAGTGCCTTCTTGGCTTCGAAATCATGATGTTTGGCGTGAAACACCATCGGTTCGTCGTAAAGGGACCAGTCGTTTTTACCGAAATCTTTTTCCGCAATCCACAAACCGGTAAACACCCGGGCCAATGTCTGAATGTCTTCATTGGAGTAGGTCGGAATGGGTTGCTGATTCTCGTCCAGCTGTTGCGAGCCGTCGGGATTCAACTGCCACAGGCCGATGGAGAAAAGCTGCATGATTTCCCGGGCATAGTTTTCATCGGGATACCGATTTTTTGCCGGGTCGGCTTTGCGATTACCCAGATGACTGAGGTAGCGACCCATGACCGGATGCAGTGAGACGTCATACAGCAAATCCTCGTATTGCCCGAAGGCATGGCCGGACAGCATATCGTAGTAGTCACAGACGGCACCGGTGATGATGTTGGTCCCGTTGGAATTGGCGACCAGAATTTGGCTGAGCGACCAGGCGACCCGCTGCCGCAGGAGATCCTCTCCTCCGAGCGCAGCCCGCATCCAGGCGGTGCTGGAATTGTGCTTGCCGACATTGTTACCGGCCGACTTGATTTTGTGATAGGCAAAAAGATGAGGCGGCCGCTCAATATCCTCGTCTACCCGTCCTGTCAGGTATTCGATGTAGGGCTCGAGGAACGTCTGTGGTTGGTCGAATTGTTCGTCAATCCAGGCTTCGTAGCCGAGTTCTTTTACCCGCGAAATCTGTTCATCGGTAGGCCCCAATGTGGCCTGGAAAAGGAAACGCGCGGCCTGTTCATCACTGATGGATTCCTTTGCAAAGAGGCGACGATACTGCTCGGCATCGCCCCCGTTTTTCATTGATCGGACGCTGTCCTGTTTCTTCGGATTAAAGCCGAGTCGCTGTTTCTCAGCATCCAAAAGTCCGTCCCGGTCGGCATCATTCGGGGTAGCTGCGACCGGTAGAGTGCA
>JAHDCN010000413.1 GCA_020629815.1 Verrucomicrobiota bacterium | reverse complement strand
GAAAGAACTGCGGGCAGGAGTGCCCGCAACCCGGTGAGTTGTTACCCTTTCTTCGGCAGCATAAAGCTAAACAGCTGACCCAGGCGGTCACGCATGTCATCACGGCTGACGATCATGTCGATCAGGCCGTGTTCGAGAAGGAATTCGGCTGTTTGGAAGCCGGGAGGCAGATTCTGATGCGTCGTTTCCTTGACCACACGTGGTCCGGCAAACCCAATCATACATTTTGGCTCTGCGATAATGACATCACCAAGCGTCGCGAAACTGGCTGTCACTCCACCTGTGGTGGGGTGGGTCAAAACGGCGATGTAGGGAAGTCCAGCGTCAGCATGTCGTGCGAGCGCACCGCTGGTCTTTGCCATTTGCATCAGGCTCAAAATTCCTTCGTGCATTCGCGCACCGCCGGAGGCGCAGACGATCACGACACCGCGTTTCTCTTTAGTCGCAGCTTCGATAGCACGGGTGATTTTCTCCCCTACAGCGGAACCCATGCTGGCCCCGAGAAAACGGAAGTCCATCACACTGATAGTGACCGGGCTGCCAACAATCTCGCCACGACCTGTGAGGACAGCGTCCTTCAGTTTGGTCTTTTTCTGGTAACCTTTGACTTTGTCGGTGTAGCCCTTGAAGCCGAGTGCATCGACTGATTCTAGGCCGGCGTCCATTTCTTCGAAGGTGCCGGGATCAATCAGCATCTCGACGCGCTCTTGAGAAGTGAGGGTGAAATGGTGATCGCACTTGTTACAGACGCGGTGGCGCTGCTCAAGTGTGATTTCGTCGATAATTGCTCCACAGGAGGGGCATTTGTTCCACAGCCCTTCGGGCATGTCGGATTTCTTTTTGCCCTGTGATTTGAAGGAGCGTCGTTTGAAGATACCCATGACGGCAGTGTTTGGTTGTGAAGATCGTGATTCCTCTGCGCCAAAATAGCGAATTTCGAGGCGGGCACAAACAGTTTTGAAGCGGTTTTTCTGCTTTCTACCCTCGTAAAACGGCAATGGCAGCGACTTCCTTAGGCTGAAAGTGTTCCCGCAAGACCCGGGCACACTCCGAAGCGGTGGAGCCGGTGGTGAGCACATCATCTATGATCAGGAATCGAGACTCCACCGGTATCCGGTTGCGAAAACGGCGGGAAACAACGAACGCGTTTTTGAGATTTTTGATTCGCTCATCCCGATCCAGTGTGGCTTGGCGTTCGGTGAAACGCACCCTTCGCAGCAGCGGTTTCAGTAGGAACTGGTCTTGCTGATTTTTAAGCATCCGATGCCACTCTGTTGCGATCTCTGCAGACTGATTGTAGCCACGTTCGCGCAACCTTTTGCGGTGCAGTGGGACAGGGACAACCAGCCAGTTTTTGTCCTGAAGCCGGAAATCATCCAGTGCAGGCAGCAGGCATTTGCCGAAAAGTCGCGACAGCTGAATCTGCCGTCGGTACTTGTAGCGGTGCATCATTTCCCGCAGCACGCCGCGACTCCGGTAGGCGCCGAGGGCAAAATCGAACTGGAAATCACGATCCCGGCAATTGGAACATCGAACATTGGGCGGCATCTTTGCCGGATAAACCTGACCGCATTTGCCACAAGTGGATTCACTGATCGGGGCGATTCCATCAGTGCAGGTTTCGCAGAGATACGGAAATTGACGGTGCTCGTTTGCCGACAGTGGAGCAAAACAGGATTCGCAAACGGGTGGGTAGAGAAATCGACGCAGGGACAATTCTCGGGGGTTCATGGGTGATGGTTATAGCGTTTTCTCGAACGCGTTGCGAGGTTCTGTTTTGCGCAACCACAGCCAGAGCACCAGTCCGGTCAGACAGACGATGAAGCAGGAGACAGCGCCGACGCGCAGGGATCCTCCCAGCCAGGGCATCATCTCCGCAGGCTCAAAGTTCCGGCTAGTCAGAGAACTGAGCACTTTGACCCCGAACACCCAGCCGGCGTGTAAGCCGATTCCCAGCCACAGGGATGCGGTTTTCATGCGCACCCAGCCGAGCACCCAGCCGATCGCGAACAACACCGCAAATTCGGCAGCCAGAAAGTAGGGGTTACCGAATTGACCGAAGATTTTTCCCAGTATCCAGAATCCAGTGCCCATGGTGACCTCGGGCATTTGCAGATTGTGTGGTGGCTGAAGGAAATGAACGATAGCGAAAAAGACCGCAATGGAGATCAGCAGAGGCCAGGGCTTGAGCACTTTCGCCATGACCGCATGCAACGCGCCCCGGAATACAAACTCCTCCAGAAAACCGACCGCCATTCCGGTAATCAGAGAGGAAATGAGGATCGAAAACAGAGGGTCGGTTTTGTCTTTGGTGACATACCAGCCCTGGGAAACATAGGCGTAGCCCAGCAATAGCAACGGAATGCCGGCAAGGAAAAACCCAATTGTCAGGTGAGCTGGCCAGCGCGGGTTCTTTTCCAGACCGAATCGGTTGCCATCGGTCTTCTCTTTTTTGCCACGGCTCATCCAGCGCAGGGTGGGCCAGAGCATAATCAGGGCACCTGCCAGCTGAGCTCGATTGAAGTAGCGGGAAAATTTCGCGCGTTCCATCGACTCGTGAATGCTGTGCAGCCAGCCATCCTTCAACCATCCTTCCGCAACCACATGTTTTCCGCCCCAGTAAAGCAGAGGCGAAAGGATTGCACCGAGGACAATGGCACCGACCACAAAAACCAGCAGCTTGAAGGCGTTTGAATGAAAGAACGAGGAAGACATCTGAGACAGATTCAGCCGTTTTCCGGCATAGATTGCAACTGGAAATCATAGCGCTTGCCGAAGTTCATCCCTGCACTACGGTGCCTCTCCTCGAAAAAAGGAAACATTTTAGCAAACGACATGGGTCAGCAATCATCAGGCGG
>JAHDCN010000028.1 GCA_020629815.1 Verrucomicrobiota bacterium | reverse complement strand
ATTGGGTAAAACCGATCCGGAGAGCTTTTTTATTCGGGAACGAAAAGCTAATCGCCCTTCCTGGATCTCAACCATTAAGGAAGTGAAGGGCATGAAGCTCCGGATACGAATCCTTCAATTCCTTCATGATCTTCATGGTTGCCGTTTCACTGCGTACCGCCCAATTTCCGGCCAGGCGAGCTCAGCCTCCCTTTGTGTAAAAGAAGCAAAAACGTGCGACCCCTCTCGGAGCCGCACGTTTCCTTAGTCCACTTATGTTCTCGCCTGGAGATTGTTTTTGTTGTTGTTTCGTTGTCTGTTTGTTGAGCGACCGCTGAGCGGCCAAAATTCGGTTAGTTCATCTGCAGATCTTCGACCAATCCACTGGCCTTGGAGATCAACAGGCTGAGTTCGATTTCGTTGCGGCAGTATTCGCCGTGCACTTTCAAATGAATCAATTCGAGCGCGAGATCGATCAGGTAGCTCGCTTGTTTCCCGCTGCAACCAGTGAGTTTTTGCAGATCACGGCTCACTGTGAAGCGGACTTGCTTGGGATCATTGGAAACGAGATATCGCTGGATCAGGCTACCCGCCACTTCTTTGCAGAACTGCAGTAAGCCTTTTCCATCGTTCTTGCGAAAGCGCTGAGCCAGAGCCTCATCAGCAGCTGCTGCCTTTAAATTTTCCTCTTCGGTGCGCTGAAAATAGTGGCGGTCTACGGCGCGGTCATTGTCAAAGCTCAAGGTGGTCATGGATTGCTTTCTCTTTGTCATGGGGAGAAAGTATCCAAGGGGTGGGACATTCAGGGACCACCCGGGAAAAAAACTTCACTTTTCTGAATTTTTTTCGTTTTCAAACGCCCGGGCAATAAAGGTAACAGCCACGTTTTTCTGATATTCGAAGGGATATTTGAGCGAATTTAAGATATCCAAAACGGCCAAATTGTCCTGAGGTAACGTGCTTTTTTAGATTGAATCTAATTTCTACTATCTGCTACATTCCCAGCTGCATCTCACCCCCAAGTTTCAGATGCCAGGAAACACAAGACAGCGCAGACTTTTACCCGGCAGCAGCCTTTTGGGATTGGTTTCGAGAGTGATCACTTTTATCACTGTCGTGCCGCTGGTGGTTTCTGCCCACGAGCATCATCAAAAAGGCACCGATGCGCCTCTTCCGCCTTTGAAAGCAGCAGCGACGATGCAGGTGCCGGAGGGATTTCGGGTTTCTTTGTTTGCGGGTGAACCGGATGTCACGCAGCCAGTCGCTTTTTGTATTGATGACCGCAGTCGCCTCTGGGTTTGTGAGGCGCAGAATTATCCGAAACATGGCGACTCTCAGGTCGGCGACCGCATTGTGATTTTCGATGATATCGATAATGATGGAAAATTCGATACGAAGACGGTTTTTTACGATCAGCTGAATTATGTAACCGGTATCGAGGTCGGCTTCGGCGGAGTGTGGGTGATGTCGCCACCGTATTTCTATTTCATTCGGGATCGGGATCGGGATGATGTTCCGGATGGTAAACCCGAGGTGCTTCTGGATGGCTTTGGAAATCATGCCAATTCGCACAACCTCGCCAACGGTTTCGCCTGGGGGCCGGATGGCTGGCTTTATGGAACTCATGGACGAACCAATTTTTCCGACATCGGCAAACCGGGAACCACACAGGAAGAGCGAGTTCGTTTCGATGGTGGCGTCTGGCGCTACCATCCGGTGAAGCATATCTGGGAACCTTTTTGCGATGGCACCACAAATCCCTGGGGAATCGACTGGAACGATCACGGTCAGGCATTCATCACCAACTGTGTGAATCCGCATTTGTTCCACGCCATTCAAGGAGCCCATTACGAACCGTGGCGCGGCCGAAAGTCGAGTGAGTTCGCCTACCGTCGGATCGAGACGATCGCTGACCATCTTCACTACGTGGAGGGCGACGATGTGCGTGAGCGACTGGGCACGGAAGCTGTTTTGGAAAAAGGCGGTGGCCATGCTCATTGCGGATCGATGATCTATCTTGGTGATTCGTTTCCCGACAAATATCGGAATACCGTTTTCCTGAACAACATTCACGGAAAGCGGATCAATAACGAGCGGCTGAGCCGCCAAGGTTCGGGCTACACAGCATCGCACGAGCCGGATTTCATGATCGCGAAGGACTCCTGGTATATGGGGGTGAATCTGCGCACCGGCCCGGATGGTTCTGTTTTCGCCACTGACTGGTCGGACACTGGGGAATGTCACAGTGTGAAAAATACTCAGAAACACACCGGGCGAATTTACAAAATTTCTTACGGCAAACCGAAGCAGCGGACTTTCGATCTGCGTTTTCAAAGCAGTCGGGATTTGGTCAAACTGCACCTGCATAAGAACGATTGGCACGTTCGCCACGCACGACGTCTGCTGATGGAGCGTTCGCTCACCGGAGAGCGAATGGCGCCGGTGCATTTGCAGCTGAAGGGAATGTTCGAATCAAGTCCGGATATCACCCGCAAGCTCCGCGCGCTTTGGACTTTGCATGCGCTGAACGCGATCGATGAAGAGTTTCTCCGCAAGCAGCTGAATCACGAAAGCGAACACATCCGGGCGTGGGCGATTCGTTTGATTAGTGAAGTCCCCTCCCCTGCGCAGGATTCATTACAACTGTGGGCACGGATGGCGCGCGAAGACGACTCGGCTCTGGTAAGGCTGCATCTGTGCAGCGCGGTTCGACGACTGGATCCCAAATGGCGCTGGGACATTGTCACTGCACTAGCGTCGCGAAAGGAAGATGCCGACGATCAGAATATTCCGCTGATGCTCTGGTATGCGGCGGAACCCCTGGTGCACGAAGATCCACGGCGTTTTCTTCGCCTCGGACTTTCCGCACAGATACCTCTCCTGCGTGAGCACATCGCCCGACGTCTGACCGAAAAGAGCGATCTTGAATCGCGATTCACTCTTTTGACCTCCGCCTTGATTCGCCCTGGCGAAAGTCGTGCTGACTTCCTGCAAGGTATGCTTTCCGGCCTGACTGGCACCCGCGATGTGGCGATGCCCTCTTTATGGCCAAAGAGTTTCGCGGCAATATCTCAATCGGACGATGAGACAGCGATAGATCGAGCAACCCGACTCGGGCTTCTATTTGGTGATCCGGAAGCGGAGAAACAACTCTATCGGACAGCGGAAAACCAAAAAGGATCGCTCGATGCGCGAAGGACAGCTCTAACGGCTTTGTTGCAACGGGCTCCAGTTGGTCTCGATGAGAAACTGATTCATCTTCTCAGAGAAAAAAGCATGCGCCCGTTGGCGATTCGTGGTCTGGCAAACTATCAGCATCCGGATACAGCGGCGGAGTTGTTGTCCCTCTACCATTCGCTATCACCTCCGGAAAAACAGGATGCACTTTTGACTCTTTCATCCCGCCCCGATTGGGCGCTCAATTTGCTGCACACAATTGAAACCGGCGCCATCGCCCGAACAGATTTGACCGCCTACACGGCTCGGCAATTACAGAATCTCAACCATCGGGAGATTACCGAAATCGTGAAGCAGCAATGGGGTGAATTGCGTAAGACGCCTGCTGAGAAAGAAAAGCTGATCGCCTCGTATCGCAAAAGACTGCCGCCGGATTCTATCGCATCGGCCAGTCGGGAGAACGGCCGGGTTCACTACCAAAAATTGTGTGCCAGTTGTCACCAAATGTTTGGCGAGGGCGGCAATGCAGGCCCGGAACTGACCGGCTCCCAGAGGACTAATCTAGACTACTTGCTGGAGAATATTCTCGACCCCAGCAGCTCGGTTTCGAAAGACTATCAGTTACAGATTGTTGAGACGACAAACGGCCGAACCCTGGCCGGTTTTGTCGCCAGCGAAAATGATCAATCGCTGACTCTTCAGGCGATCAACGAAGCGATCGTGATTCCAAAAAATGAAATCAAGAAGCAGGTCGCCAATTCGACATCGCTGATGCCCGAAGGCTTGTTGCAAAGTCTGTCTACCGCTGAACTCAAGGAACTGATCGCCTATCTATCAAGCCCCCACCAAGTGCCGCTGCCAGGGGCAGAATAGGCATACCTAACAGGGTTAAGCCTCTGACCCAACAGGGTTAGGTCCGCGAGCAAACAGGGTTAGGTCAGGGAACGGCGATGGTCTTAGACCACCTCCGGCGAAAGGGTCTTATTCCACGGTCACCGACTTGGCCAGATTTCGTGGTTTATCCACGTCGCAACCACGGGCCACGGCAAAGTGGTAACTGAGCAGCTGCAACGGGATCGAAGCAAGGATCGGGCTGAGGCACTCGTCCACTTCGGGAATGTACATCACATCGTCCGCAATTTTCTCGAGCTCGGTATTGCCTTCGGTGGTGACGGCAATCACTGGACCTTTACGCGCACGAACTTCTTCAAGGTTGCTGACGTTTTTCTCGTAGACGGAGTCGGTCGGCATCACGAAGACACTCGGTAGCGTCTCACTCACGAGAGCGATAATCCCGTGCTTCAATTCTGCACTCGGGTGGCCATTGGCGAAAATGTAGGAGATCTCCTTCATTTTCAAAGCACCTTCCAAGGCGGTTGGGTAATTGAACTGTCGACCGAGAAACAGCATGCCGGGAGCATCGATATACTTCAGGGCGATTTCCTTGATTTTGTCGGTCTGCTCGAGAATTTGCTCCACCTTGCCGGGCAAAGCACGAATCTCCGCGAGCATTCGTTTCCCTTCCTGAAAAGACAGGTGACGCATCCGTCCGAGAAGCAAAGCAAGCAAGGCGAGCAGCGTCGTTTGCGAGGTAAAAGATTTGGTCGCAGCGACGCCGATTTCCGGTCCGGAATAGAGGTAACTCCCGCCATCCGATTCCCGGGCGATCGTGGAACCAACTGCGTTGACGATTCCCAACACGCGGTGGCCTTTGCGCTGCCCTTCCCGCATCGCAGCGAGTGTATCAATAGTTTCCCCACTTTGACTAATCACGAAGACAAGGGTGTTCTTATCCACCGGAGGATTGCGGTAACGAAACTCACTGGCAATCTCAACTTCGGTTGGAATCCGGGCGAGGTGTTCGATCATGTATTCACCGACCATGGCGGCATGACTGGCCGTGCCACAGCCACAGAGAACGATGCGGTCAATGTCGCGCAAATCCTTCGGGCTCAGACCAAGACCGCCGAGAAGAGCTGAACCTTCATCATCGAGGAGACGGCCGCGAAAGGCATTCTGAATAGAGGTAGGCTGCTCATAAATTTCTTTGAGCATATAGTGGGGATAGTCACCTTTCTCCACTTCATCGGCGGTGAAATCCACGGTGCTCACTTCGTAGTCAGCCAGGTCGCCGTCCATGGTCTCGATGCGGAAGTCGCCATCGGTCATGTAGACGAGGTCACGGTCGTTCAGATAAATCGCGTTGGAGGTGTGGGAAACGATCGCACCCACGTCGGATGCGAGAAAGTTCTCATCGTGCCCAAGGCCAACCACCAGTGGACTTCCCAAACGGGCTCCCACGAGGAAATTCGGAATTTCTTCATGCATGGCAACAATTCCGTAGGTCCCGGAAACTTGAGCGAGCGAATCCCGAACCGCATCGGTGAGGCGTTTCTTCAGATCCGTTTCGCTGCTTTCGTCGTAGTGCAGCCCAATCAGGTGCGCCAGCACTTCGGAATCAGTTTGAGACGAAAACACATGGCCTTTCTGCTCCAGCTGCTCTTTCAAGATCTGGTAGTTCTCGATGACTCCGTTGTGAACCAGCGCCAGTTTACCGCTTTGGTCACTGTGAGGGTGGGCATTTTCGTCCGTCGGCTCCCCATGAGTCGCCCAGCGGGTGTGGCTGACACCACAGTTTCCTTCAGCGGGGTTTTGTTTAATGAGCTCACGCAAGCGGTCGAGGCGACCACTCTTTTTCCGGACATGAATGTCGTTGGAGCCATTCATGACGGCAATGCCTGAGGAGTCGTATCCCCGGTATTCCAATCGACGCAATCCGTCGAGGAGAATGGGCGCTGCTGATTCTTTGCCTACGTAGCCAATTATACCACACATGGTTTTTCTAGAAATTAAGACTCCTAAAGATAAGGCCGATGTCACAATTGTGCCAAAAAAAATACTTGGAAAATGTTTACTATTTTGTCACTCCCTGCCTAAAATGAAGCAAACTTGCCCATTTCTATGCCTTCTTCGCGATTACAGGGAACTCTTGCCATCATTATGGGTGGCGGACAAGGCTCCCGTTTGTTTCCACTGACACACCTACGCTCGAAACCCGCTGTGCCTCTGGCAGGCAAGTATCGGATCGTCGATATCCCGATCAGCAACTGCATCAACTCCGGAATTCGGAAGATGTATGTGCTGACTCAGTTCAACAGCGAATCTTTGAACCGGCACATTGGCGACGCCTACAAGTTCGACCATTTCGGGCACAATTTCGTCCACGTTTTGGCGGCCCAGCAAACTCCGGGCAACGATGTCTGGTATCAGGGGACCGCGGATGCAGTCCGGCAAAACCTACCGTATTTCCTCAGCAAACCGTATAAGCACTATCTCATTCTCAGTGGTGATCAACTGTATCGGATGGATTTCCGGGAAATGCTGGATCAACACACGGCTCGCGGCGCTGATCTGACGATTGCGACCACTCCGGTGCCGCGCGAACCCGCAAGGGCCTTCGGTCTGATGCATACGGATGCGGAAAGCAAGATCACGCGCTTCGTAGAGAAACCGGGGGACAACGATTCTCTCCTCGATGATCTATCGATGCCTCCTTCCCTGCTCGAATCCTGCGGAATCGATCAGGGTGATGAGCGCTTTCAGGCCTCAATGGGTATCTATCTATTCAACCGCAAAACGTTGGAAAAGGCTCTGGATAATGATTTCCAGGATTTCGGCAAGCATGTGATTCCAAAAGCCATCGAAGAAGACTCGGTCTACTCGCACGTTTTCCAGGGATACTGGGAGGATATTGGAACGATTCGCTCTTTTTACGAAGCCAATCTGCAGCTGACCAAAGTGATCCCTTCTTTCAACTTTTTCGATCCCAACAATCCAATCTACACCCGTCCCCGTTTGCTTCCGACGAGTAAAATCAATGGTGCCAACATTCAGGAGTCCCTCATTTCCGATGGTTGTATTATTTCCGACACAACCATTAAAGGCTCACTTATCGGGGTCCGCTCTGTGATTGAGAAAGGCGGAACGATTACCGACTCGGTGATCATGGGAGCCGACTATTATAATAAGGAAGCAGTGAATGAGGATGACACCGTTTCCGTTATTCCTGTAAAAATCGGCGAAAATGTTCGGATCAATAGAGCGATCGTTGATAAGAATGCGCGGATCGGAAACAATGTAGTGATCGATCCTCAAGGTCGTGAAAACGAAGATCTGAACAATGGATGCTACATCCGCGACGGGATTGTCGTGGTTTCCAAAGGGACAGTTCTCGAAGACGGCACGGTGGTGTAACAGACAAACCAAGGTTTTGGCAATTTCCAGAAAAAGGAGAATTGCCACTCGATTTTTTCCTTCTGCGCGAAGTCTAACATTTGCGGGAAATTCCGGATCGGCGTAGCTTTCCGGGTTTTCGATCATGTCCGATACCGCACCCCGCAACGTTCCGGTTGGCAACCTCCAACTGGGAGGCAACCGTCCGCTTTTTATTCTGGGCCCCTGTGTCATTGAGTCCGAGGAGTTTATCCGGGACACCGCCAGGAAGATTCACACAATCGCAACCGAGGTGGATGTCGATTTTGTGCTCAAAGCCAGCTACGACAAAGCCAATCGCAGCTCGGTCAGTTCTTTTCGGGGGATGGATTGCCGGGATGGTTGTGCCCTTCTCTCCGAAATCGGCTCGGAGCTTGGCGTTCCCGTAACCACAGATATCCACACAGAAGAGCAGGCCCAGATCGCCGGGGAATATATCGATATCCTGCAAATCCCCGCATTTCTTTGTCGGCAAACTGATCTTCTCGAAGCAGCTGCTGCAACCGGTCGAGTTGTGAATGTGAAAAAAGGCCAATTTCTTGCGCCGTGGGACGTTTCAAACATATCGGAGAAGTTGGAGTCCTTCGGGTGTGAAAATTATTTCCTCACCGAAAGGGGTACTAGCTTCGGCTACAACAACCTGGTGGCAGATATGAGATCGATTGTATGGATGCAGGAGCAGGGATTGCGGGTCGTGTTTGACGCGACCCACTCGGTTCAGCGTCCCGGAGGCATGGGCAAATCCAGCGGAGGTGACGGCTATTTAGCCCCTGTTTTAGCCAGAGCTGCAGTGGCAACGGGGTGCGATGGAGTTTTCATGGAAACCCATCCGGATCCGGAAAAGGCACTCAGCGACGGCCCGAATCAGGTTCCTCTCGCGAAACTGGCCGGTGTTCTGCAGCAATTGAAAACCTTTTACCAGGCCCTTCGGGCTGAGTGATTCAGTGGCGGGAAATATTTCCATCTACCAGAAAGGTCGAGCGCTTCCAATCGGGATCGCGATTGGTTTGCTGACTCTTGCTGGAATTTCCAGTGCTCAAAATATCACAGTTATCGAGACTGGCCTTTCCCCTCGTCAACCTAGGCCTCTGCCCGTAAAAAAGACTCCGCCGCCGAAGAAACCACGCCCGGCTTTTGAAGTCGTCGAGCCACTTGATGAAGCAAAAGGCCTCGCGGCAAAGCGTATGAAGCAGGCGCTGCCACCTCAACTGAAAGAGATGTTTCCCGTAGGGCGGGTATTCAAAGGAGTTGTCGTTCCTTCTTACAAAGGTGATGCAGTCGAGTCGGTAATGACCGCGACTACAGTGAAAAGAATCAATCAGAGATTCCTGCTTCTGACTGATCTGGTGATCGACTTTTACTCCAACGGAGCCAAGGACACGAGTATCGAAATGGATCGTGCCCGTTACGATTTGATCACCGGCATTTTGGCGAGCCAGACGCCAGCCAATATTGAACAAGAGCAGTTTACCATGACCGGAAACCAGTTGGTTTTCGAAACCGAAACCCGCAAGTCACGGGTGGTAGGAAACGTCCGCGTGTTGATTCCGGACTCCGGAGGACTCGCAGGGCGCATGCAACAATCAAAGTCTGAAGACCCACCCTCATCTGAATCCCAGTAACTCATCTGATTTATGAAATCCGTTTACCTCATAATTTTTTCGCTGCTCGCGATTCAGGCAGGCCAGTCACAGGACGCCGAAGATGCCGTGAAAGAAGCAGCGCGATCAGTCCTTTCAGACGAACGGCTTCAGGAAATGTTCCGCGCAGTGAAAGAGAATCCGGCCGCAGCTGCAAAACAGGTTCAGGAAAATGCCGGGCAAATGGCGAAGGAAGCTTCGACCATTATCAACGATCAATTGAGTAAACAGGGAACCAGCCTGGACGCCGAAGCGGGAAAAGCGATGGAGTCAGCAGCTCGGAAACTTCCACGCATGGGCGGCAGCGGCACAGCGGCCCCGGCTCCACAACAAACAACTGCAACTGCTCCTCCAGCGAAACCAGCGACAACGCCGCCTGCAACTTCAACACCTCCCGCGGCACCGACCGTTCCTCCGCAGACTGCGCTTCCACCAGCCACTCGAAGTGCCGCGGCAGAAGCAGCCAGACAACCAAGAACCGTGACTCCCGTTCCCGCCGGCACGCTTGCACCCCAAGGTGGCATCATTCAAATGAAGCAAGCCGCTCAACCGATCGCCCGGACAGCGGCACCCCCGCCACCTGCCTCCGGAGTATACGACGCCCCAATCGTCAATGCCGCAGCAGCGCCTGGAAACGTTCCCCCACCCCAACCTTTGACAGCGAAATATGGAACAGCTCCCCAGGTACAAGACAAATTACCTCCGGGCCATATGGAAATTCGTGCACGTGAATCGGAGATGGATGAAGCCAACAACTTGCTGACCTTTTCCGGCAACGTCCTGGTGAACAGCCCGGACGACGGCATCACCATCAAGTGTGAGAAACTCCAGATTTTCCTCATCGATGAAGATGCCAAAAGAAAGGACGTAAACGGCGAGGATGCAAACATTGAGAAAGTGCTGGCAACCGGTGGACTTGTAGAAGTCAAACGCATGGTCCGCCCCAAAAATGGCAAACCAAAAGTGCAGACAGCTCTCGCTCGCAGTGTCAATTTCAACTACATCACCAAGGACGTCCTCTTATCAGGTGGCCCTCCCTTCCTTCAGGATGGGGACAGCATGGTAAAAACGCATTCCCCGAGTGCTACGATTACCATGAAGAAAGGTGGCGCCTACACCAAGATCGATGACAAGGAGCGCGTCAAAATCCGCGTTCCCATCAAAGGCGGCAAGAAAATGAGCGAAGATATCAGCAGTGGCGGTGGTATTGGCCTCGGCTTATAGAGCAGATATTTTCACCTTCTTTATCCTCCGTCCGCACCCCAATGAGTTACTCGGAAGAAATCGACAAGTTGCTCGAGGAGAACGAAACCAAGCCTCCGGAGCAACAGGCAAAGGGCGAACCGCTCTCTCGGCAACCGGAGCCAGCGACTCCAGCTCCCGAACCAGTTCCTCTGGCGCCTCCCAGCGCTCCGGATTTAGCAGATGAAGAGTTCTTTGTCTCGGCTCCGGAGTTGGATTCCGGTGATGTGATCTCTTTTGAAACCGGGCCTATCACTCCTCCGGCAGCAGATCCGAAACCGGAACCAAAATCCGACCTGCCACCGAAAGTTCGCGAGCCCGAACCCGTAGCCGAAGCGCCGGTAAAAATGGCGACCGCACCTGCGGAAGAAAAAGAGATCCCTTCTATCAAAGATCTCGCCGTTGGCACAACTGCCGCCGCTGCGTCCGGAGCAAAAGCCGTGAATCGTAAGCGGAAGCCATCGGAGAAACGGCAAAAGCGAAATCCACTTCCACAGGCCCGGGCAAAACAAAAGGACGCCCCACCACAACCAGAACAAACGGAACCTGCGCCGGCAAAAGCTGAGCGGCCTCTGCCGGAAAAACAAAAGGCACTTGTTGCTGAAGAATCACCGGAAGTTACAAAGCCAACGATCGAGGAAAAGAAACCGGCTCCTGCAAAGATTGAAGTAACGGAAGAACAGAAGACGACTTTTGCATCTGATCACGGACTGGAAAAATTCGCTGACAAAGAACTGCTGCTCGACACCAAAGGACTGGTGAAAATTTACAGCGGTCGAACTGTGGTGAACGGGGTCGACATCAACGTGCGCCCCGGCGAAATCGTTGGCCTACTGGGCCCAAATGGTGCCGGGAAAACAACCAGCTTCTATATGATTGTCGGACTGGTTCCGCCAAATGGAGGAAACGTATATTTCGAAGGTCATGATGTGACCAAAAAGCCAATGTATGTGCGGGCCCGTCTCGGCATGGGTTATCTCCCCCAGGAGGAATCTATCTTTCGCAAACTTACCGTGGAAGAGAACATCATGGCGGTGATGGAGACACTGAAGATTCCCCGCAAAGAACGGAAAGAACGCTGCGAGGAACTGCTCGAACGCTTCAGCATTACCCACATTCGGAAGAACGTAGCTCTCACCTGCTCCGGTGGTGAAAAACGCCGTCTGACGATTGCCCGTTCACTGGTCACCCGCCCCAGCCTCCTGATGTTGGACGAACCGTTTTCCGGAGTCGATCCCATTGCTGTGAACGAGATTCAAAGCATCGTTCAGGACCTTCGGGAATCCGGTCTTGCGATTCTCATTACTGACCACAATGCCCGTCAAACTCTCGAACTGGTCGATCGGGCCTACCTGATCTACGAAGGAAAAGTGCTGCGGGAAGGTTCGCGCGATTTCCTTATCAACGACCCGGTCAGTCGCGAGCTCTATCTCGGAGATCGTTTCACGATGTAAAGCACAATCGTTGCGAAATTCAGACCGGTTTGGCTTGCCTTTTGCTCCTTAAAATTTCTATAATTTGCTCAACCAAGAGTAAATCAAACAACCACATAATACCTATGCAAACACACAACGTCGATCTACCCATTACAGTCACCGGCCGCCATGTCTCTGTTACCGAAGCCATGCGTGATCATGCTGAAGGGAAGGTGGCGAGTTTGCATCTCGACTATCCGAAGATCATCGAGGCGAAGATTATCCTCGATGTGGAAAACAGCATTCGCCACAAGGCGGAAGTCATCTTGTTTTGTGCCAATCACATCGTCATTGAGGCGGACACCACGACCGATGACATGTACGCATCGATTGACGAAACGGTGCACAAAATCGCGCGACGCATGCGGAAATTCAAAACCCGTATGCTAAAATCCCATCGCCCGCGCCACAAAGAAGATCACGTCCATTTTCATGAGGAAATTTACACGGCTGAGCTTCCGGATGAGCCTGAGATCGAACACGAGCCAAACTACGTTCATCGCGAAAGCTTCCGAGTCCGCCCACTATTCACAGATGAGGCAATCATGGATCTCGAAATGAGCGAAAGACCGTTCATTATTTTCACCAACGCCCGCACCAACAAACTTTCTGTTCTCTATCGTCGTGAGGACGGAGACTACGGGATGGTGTCGCCCGAAGGGCCCGGGATTGACTCCTAGCGCTACCAAGTGAACGCCTTTCCTCCACCACGACCGATCCGCGAAGGATCGCGCCTGGCCATTATTGCGCCTGCAGGACCGTTTGATCACGATGCCTTTCGCAAAGGGGTCGAGTGGTTGCGGCGGCGCTATGAGGTCAGCTACGACGAGTCCCTTTTTTCCCGGACTGGCTATTTGGCAGGCAGTGATGAAAGACGATACGCAGAGATTGAGTCAGCTCTGAGCGATCCGGATATTGATGGACTTTTGGCGGCGCGGGGTGGCTTTGGGACGACTCGATTGCTACCTCAATTCGACATCGCACAAATTTCCGAAGCGAACAAAACGGTAATCGGCTTCAGCGATATTACAGCGCTTCACTCCCTGTGGGCGCGGGCGGGAGTTCGCTCCCTGCATGCTCCGATGACGGCTGCCCTCGGCAATGCGCCGCGCAAGGTGCGAAAAGCATGGCGACTGGCAGTCGAAGATCGCACTCCCGAAGAGAAACGATCCTGGTCACTGGATCCGATTCGTTGCGGCAGCTGCAGCGGGCGTTTTTTCGGAGGCAACCTGGCCGTCCTCGGCTCACTTATCGGAACTCCTTATGAACCTCCATTGGAAGGAACTGTTCTGTTCATCGAAGACGTCGGCGAACGCCCCTATCGAATCGACCGGATGCTGACCACGATGGAACAAGCCGGATGGTGGGATAAAATCTCCGGCCTCGTTCTTGGCGCTTTCACCGAAGGTGATCCCGGCCCAGACGGAGTCCACGTGGATGAAGTGTTTGAAGCAAAGTTTGATTCAGCGCCTTTCCCAGTGCTTCGCGGAATGCCAAGTGGGCACATTCGCGACAACTACCCCCTGCCCTTCGGACGCGAAGCGCAGATCGAGAATCAACGTCTCCAGATTCTTTAGGTCGATCAGTTACCCTGGCGCTTTTTGAGCCAGTCCGAGAGTACAACCAAATTCTCTGCAAACAGCTTACTGCTCAGATATTTTTCTCCGGTGGCAAACTTAGCCTGCCCTACCAGTCGTCCCCCGTCAGCTACGCTGATCCATCGCCCCTGATCATCAAGCGAGTCGATAATTTCCTGCACATCCCCGGACGGTCTCTTTTCCGGAAAAGGACTACCTCCGGCAACGAGCCGGTAATTCTTTTTGATCACATCAAGTTTCGAGCGGGACTTCCAGCCATAGTGGGAAGGCAAGTTGGAATCATCGTGAGAGAGGGAATAAACATCCCCCTTTCTCTGCATATAAAGCGGACGATTTGTTTTCAGTTCGTAGTAGCGGGAAATTTGCCCATCATCCAGCAAGCATGTCTCGAAGTAGCGGACTCCCTTTACCACCGCATCGAGGTATTCCTGCCTGGGAGAAACCGAATGAACCTTCAGCAGAGTCAGCATCACATCCATCGACTCCGTTCCGGCTACCGCAGGCGGCTCAAACTTCCTCGCCCAGATTGGGTACATCTCCCGGCTGTATTGCTGCGCCCATCCCGGTTGCGGATCAGGAAGCTGGGCCAGCAAAAGGAAATTTCCCAGCTTGCTAAGGGCTTCTTTGTACTCGGGCTTTCGATAGACTTGCCACGCTTCAATTAATGTATCCGCCACGTCGCCAGCTAATCCGTCGTTCAGGGTATAATGATCCCAGTATTCTTTGATCCGCCCCTCAGTCTTCCAATCATACTCCGGTAGCTGAGCAGGCACTACAGAGACAGACTGATCGACTGGCCCCCGCCAAACTTGCGGAAATGCTCCGTTGGGAAATTGCGCACCAAGCAACCCTTTCAAACCAAATTGCACCGCATCACGGATACTTTCCTCTTTTCCTTCCAGCGCTGCATCCAGCTTGATCAGAAACCGTAGCGCCGATTGTGAAATACCATCGTCGAGGGTCGAGTTATTCTTACCTTTGCCTTTACCGTTTCTGTATTGATCCACCCGTTTTCCTGCAGGATCGAATTCAATCGAATTACGCCACCCTCCAGACTGGAGTTGCCCATAGCAAAGAGCTTTGCCGACCCGTGTCGCGGCTTCTAGATAGTACCTATCTCCCGTCGCCGAAAACGCTTCGAGAAAAGCAAAACCAACCGTTGGAGTTCCAGGTGGCTGAACCCAAATCTCGCTCGGCGTAGCTGTCCCCTCGCCTAGCCGTCGCTCCAAATCCAGCGAATAAAAATACACATAGCCACCGTGAACTGACAACGTTTCCACAAAAAATTGGGTCGCCCGCTTCATCGCTGACGCCACCTCATCATTCCCCTTTGCGTGAGGGACAAATGACAGCAACACCAGCGCAAGAATAGGAACCTTCATCTCCGGTAGAAATACCGGACTCAACCCTGTTAGGTCAATGACCTAACCCTGTTACCTCGCTAACTTAACCCTGTTGGGTTGTCATGAAAACTAAAGCGCCCAACCATCCCGATACGAATGGTTGACCAATTTGTCGGCTTCGGCGTTACCGGTCTTCATCGACTTCCCATCCCAGTTGAGAGTCGTTCCTTCACCGATCACCGATCCCATTACCCCGAGCAGCAGAGTCTCCGTCAAAGGCACAGCGACATCGAAATTCGACTTTGCTTTGGATGGATCATTGGCCCGGATCGCATCGATCCATTCCTGATAATGCCCCGGCGAACGCTCCTCCGTTTTTGGCGGTGCAACGAAGGCATCTTTGTTGGCGCCTACAATCTCCGGCTTTCCTCCATGAGAACCGTGCATCATTGTGTGCTTGCTCCCCAAATAAACGCAACCATTGCTCGGCGGCTTCTTGTCTCCGACCATCCCATCCGGACGGGGAATCTCGTATTTGCCATCAAACCACGTCAACTTCACCGGTCCACGACCGTCCGAAGCAGGGTAATAATAATGAATGATGCAGCTCTGCGGATGAGTATCTTTTTCTGCACCCGGCGTGCTTCGATCCGCTTTCTCCACCTCCACTTTTTCGGGAAGACCCAGCCCGAGTGCCCAAACTGGATGATCGATAATGTGAGCGCCCATATCACCAAGCGCGCCAGTTCCATAGTCCAGATAGCCACGCCACTTGAACGGTGCGATTTTACTGGAGAAAGGCTTCTCAGCAGCAGGTCCTAACCAAAGATCCCAATCCAGCGTTTCCGGAATGGGTTCCGCCTCCGGGCGCACCAGATCCTGTGGCCAAATCGGACGGTTGGTCCGGCAATGCACTTCTTTCACATCACCGATCGCGTGAATCCATTCGTTTGTTAACCGGGCTCCCTCGGCAGCATGTCCGGTGTTGCCCATCTGTGTGCAGACTCCTTTCTCCTTCGCTGCTTCATGAAGAGCTCTTGCCTCCGAAATCGTTACCGTGAGCGGTTTCTCCACATAAACATGTTTGCCCATCTTGATCGCAGCCATTGCAGAGACCGCATGCAGATGATCCGGAGTAGAGATCACGACGGCATCGATACTGTCGCCTTCTTTCTCCAGCATTTCACGCCAGTCAACGTAGCGCTTGGCGTCTGAATATTTTTTATAGCCTCCCTCGGCACGCTTCTGATCGACATCGCAAAGAGCGTAAATCGTCTCCCCCGTTTTTTCACAGCCACCGAGATTCCCTCCTGCACGGCCACCGGCACCGATAAAAGCGAGGTTGAGCTTGTTCAATTTTCCCTCCTGCCCGCGGGCTCCGGAAGGAAGAAGATTCAGCCCACCGAGCCCGGCAGCTGTTGTTCCAAGAAATCGACGGCGGGAGAATGGGGAAGAGGTAGTGCTTTGCCTTTTACTCATCCCGAAGGCTTACCAACCGGTCAGAGCAACGTCAATACATGATTCCCGCCATACTCACTCTTCCCAGTTGTCCGTGCGAAAAGGAGCAGCGGGGAGTTTCTCTTTATTACCGAAGTTTGGATTCTCCGGATTGTTACTCCAGGCATACCGTACCGCACGAGGCTCTGTAACTTCGCTGGAAGTGACAATCACATCACTGCCGGAAATTTGAGCAGTAGCTGGAAAAAACTTCCCTTTCTCATGAGCTACTTGAAAATACTTCAAGGCTTCGCCGTCCAGTGATGCCAAACCGCCACCTGAGTGATCAAAGCTGACAATTGCACGATTTCCGTCGATTTTCAGTCCGGTAAAAACAGGCCCTGAATAGACTATATCTTCACCATAGGTGTTAGCGCGGGCGAACCCGGCAAGCCGCTCACCCACCGGACGTTTGTTTGTTGGATGAATGTCGTTGGGATCACCTACATCCAAAGTGACAACCATCCCGGTATTTTTACCTTCCTTCCAAAAATCATGCATCTGCTCGCGAATACGTGGCCAACCCTCCGCATCACCACCTGCAAAATTTGGCAACTGAACCAGGTAAAAGGGAAAGTCATTCCGGGGCACCAAACCACGTGACGAATCGGCCCAGTCAGCCCGCCAATCCTCAACCAGAGCCAACATCAAATCCTTGTATTCCGGATAGTGAGGCATACGTGAATTGGCTTCGCCCTGATACCACACGACGCCACGAATCGCATACGGCTGGAGCGGAGCCACCATCGCATTGTAATGTCCAGCGGGACGTTTTACAGAATCCGGCCCCATCGGTGGGCGTGGAGAGCGGTCGGCAAATTTCGCACCGCTTTTCCGGGCGGCCTCCTTCTTCTCTTTCCATGTCTGCAAAGCTTTCTCGTAGCGTTTTTTCGCAGCTGGGTAAACAGCTAGCGACTGAGCATAAAGATCCCTCGTTGTTTGAGCGATCTCATCATTTTTCAGGGTATCACTGTTGATCCAGGAATTTGCATTGGTTCCTCCATTTGCCGACTGAATGATTCCCACCGGAATCTTCCGATCTCGCGCCAACTTTCTGGCAAAGTAATATGCCGTCGCCGAAAAGCTGCTCACCGCCTGCTGATCCGGAAGAGCCCAGGCAGCCCTTACTGTTTCCGCGGGCTCGTCTGCTCCATTCACTGGCACTTTAAAAAGCCGAACATTGGGTGCATTTCCCGCTTCTATCTCCTTCATCATCGCCTCGAAATCAGACGATCGATTCACCGTTTGGCCCATATTCGACTGCCCGGAGCCTACCCAGACTTCACCGACAAGAATGTCTTTTACTACGAGTTTTTCCTCGCCGGACGAGACAACCAGCTCCTCACCATCACGATTTGTGGCCAGATGATCGAGCACCACCATCCATCTGCCCTGTTTGCCCGCCTCAGCAGTTTTGGTCTGTGATCCGAATTGCACTGTCACTTTCTCATCCGGCTCTGCCGTTCCCCAGACCGGAACAGCAGAATCTTGCTGGAGAACCGCATGATCCGAAAACAAAGGGTTCAGTCGCAAATCAGCCAAAGAGTTTTCAACCAAACACAACAAAGCCGACAGAGTGAGCAGAATCAGTCGCATCCTGTAAGGTATACGGATTCAAAGAAAACGAAACTCCGGAGAAAAGGGAGTGGCGGAGTGGACGGGACTCGAACCCGCGACCTCCGGCGTGACAGGCCGGCGT
>JAHDCN010000412.1 GCA_020629815.1 Verrucomicrobiota bacterium | reverse complement strand
AGAATTACGAGACGGCTTTCCGCATGCAGACTGCAGTGCCGGATTTGATGGATCTAAGCGGCGAATCTGACCTGATCAAAAAGATGTATGGGCTCGATTCCGATTTCGAGAATACCAAGACCTTCGGCCTGCAATGCCTGATTGCCCGCCGCCTGATCGAGCGTGGGGTGCGGTTTATCGAACTCACCTGTCCGGGCGGCAATGGTGATCGCTGGGATCAGCACGGCAACCTGGTGGAAGGGCATAACAAGAACTGCAAAACAGTCGACCAACCGATTGCAGCCCTGATCAAAGATTTGAAACGCAGCGGTTTGCTGGAATCAACCCTGGTTGTCTGGGGTGGCGAGTTCGGGCGGACTCCGTTTGCCCAGGGCGCGAATGGCCGTGATCACAACCCCTTCGGATTTACCATGTGGATGGCCGGCGGGGGAGTCAAAGGCGGCGTCAATGTTGGCCGAACCGACGACTTCGGCTACAAAGCAGTCGAGAACCGCTTCGAAATGCACGACCTGCATGCAACGATGTTGTATCTGCTCGGCGTGGAACACACCCAGAGCACGTTCCGCTTCAGTGGCCGCGACATGCGCCTCACCGATGTGCACGGCCACGTAATGCACGAGATCATTGCGTAGAATGAAAGGGGTGATGGGCACTCCTGCCCGTTGTTAACCATAGGCCTCCCCTTGATGCGCCCTTGTGCTTTGTCCTGATATTTCTCAGGATCATTGTATGCGAGTCGCCTTTTTCCTTTTGCCCCTTATTTGCTCTGGCCTTCTCAAGGCCAATGAATTTCGCGCGCTTCCAGCTGGTCAGCAGCCGCAAGATTCGCGTTTAGAAAAACCAATCACTCTGCATGACTACCATCCGTTTCGCCCGGTAGCCTCAAAAGCGGATTGGGAATTGCGGAAGCAGCACATAAGGGATCGGGTTTTACTGGCTTCCGGGCTGCTGCCTCTACCGGAAAAAACGCCCCTGAATGCGAAACGCTTTGGTCGAATCGAGCGGGATGGATTCGCCGTGGAAAAGGTATATTTCGAATCGTTTCCCGGCCACT
Organism: Verrucomicrobiota bacterium; assembly: GCA_020629815.1. GTDB lineage: Bacteria > Verrucomicrobiota > Verrucomicrobiia > Verrucomicrobiales > DEV007 > Arctic95D-9. Next base: position 1,806 of record JAHDCN010000412.1, on the reverse strand, counting down.
TTGTCACCGCCAACTTGTTTTCTCCGCTTGGTGAGTCCGCAGAGATTGGTGTCGTGAAAGGAAAGCGGCCGGCGGTGCTTTGTCCCCACGGTCATTGGAAAAACGGTCGCTTCTATGATGTGTTTGAAAAAGGCGTCGAAGCCACGGTGAATGCACACATTGCCAAAGGGGCGGAGCGATTTTTCAATGCTGCCCGCAATCCGATTCAGGCTCGCTGCGTTCAGTTGGCGCGCATGGGCTGCTACGTGTTGCAGTACGACATGCTTGGTAATGCCGACTCGATGCAGTTTGTTGAGCATCGCCGGGGTCCGCGTGACGAGATGAATTCGACCGAAGATGGCAAGTGGGGATTCGTCAGCCCGCAAGCAACACTGCGACTGCAGTCGAACTTTGGCCTGCAAACCTGGAACAGTATTCGAGCGGTGGATTTTTTGACGGGAATCGAAGACGTCGATTCGGATCGACTCATGGTTACCGGTGCTTCCGGTGGGGGAACCCAGACGATGGTTTTGGCTGCGGTCGATGACCGGATTGATGCGGCCTTTCCCTGCGTGATGCCTTCGACTGCGATGCAGGGGGGATGCACTTGTGAAAACGCCTGCTACCTGAGAATCGGGCAGGGCAATATGGACATCGCCGCCGCCCTGGCACCGAAACCGATGGGCATGACCGCCGCGGACGACTGGACCATTGAGCTCGAAACTAAAGGGCATCCCGATATGGTCAGTCTCTATGGCATGCTGGGCGCCGAGAAAAAATACCAGGCGCATTTCGATATCCATTTCAAACACAACTACAACCATGTGTCGCGGACTCATATGTATCAGTTCGCGAACCGGCACTTACAGTTGGGCCTTGCCTCGCCGGTGCTGGAGCGCGACCACAAGTTTCTGACTCCGGAGGAAATCAGCGTTTGGAAAACAGAATCCGATAGACCGGCTAACTGGAAAGACGGACCCGATCACGAGCGCGAACTGAATGCGACCTGGGCAGCCGACAGCGAAGAGAAAGTGCAGACCGGACTCAAGGGGGATCAGGAAGTATTTGAGAAAAATTTGGCACAGGGTTGGCGTCTGATTTTGCGCCGCAGTTTAGCAGATGTGGGAGACGTTAGTTTCGCTTTGGCCGAGAAAGAGAAGACCGCCACCTTTGTCGCCATGAGTGGGACCATCGACTATCCGGCAGAGAAAGAGCAGGTTCCGGCCTTGGTTTATTACCCTTCTGATTGGAAAGGGGAGGTGGTGATTTTTCTTTCGCGAAAAGGAAAAGCCGGGCTCTACAGTGGAGCAGTCAGCAGCCCAGTCGAAGCGGTCTCCAACCTGGTGCAGGAGGGCAAAGCTGTTCTGGGAGTCGACCTCTTTCAGCAGGGAGAGTTTCTGTCTGATCCCGAAGCCGCCGCGAGCTATCCCGAGGTCACCTATTCAGGGAAAGAGGGGATCGAAGCCGATAGTTGGCAACGCTCTCCGGTCTACTACTACGGCTACAACGACTCCATCTTTGTCCGTCGAGTTCACGACGTGCTGAGCGCGATGCAAATGGCGAAGACTCATCCCGACTGGGATGTGAAAGCCATTTCGCTGCTGGCAGAAAAGAATGCCGAACACTGGGCCTACGCTGCCGGTGCGATGGCAAAAGGGGAATTGAGCTCATTGGAGGCGATGAGTGATACCTTTCGGTTTGAGTCAATCAACGACCTTTGGCATGAAGACTTCGTGCCGGGAGCGGTGAAGTATGGGGATCTTGCTGCATTGAAGCGGATGAATGAGTAGGACACATAGCCGCCTCTATTTGTCCATTTCATCCATT
>JAHDCN010000411.1 GCA_020629815.1 Verrucomicrobiota bacterium | reverse complement strand
AACAGCGCCACGCCGACCATAAAGCCACGCTTCGGCCATTTCTTCAGATCGAGACAGGTAAACACAGTATTGCCGAGCTGAACGCCACCAAATACCAGCGGCATGACCACTGCGGGGTTGTGGTAGTTCATCAGCGCCATGATCAGGGAAAAATTTCCAGCGACTCCGAGAGCTCCGGCAAATCCGCCTTTGATAAAGCCGTCTTTATTCCAGTTCCCCTTGTCCGGCACGACTCCGGTTTTCAACAGGATCAATCCGAGAAGCACCCCGAGGATTCCGTAGCCAAGACCAATGAATGCCATCGCCAGTGCCCGCGAGCCACCAAGAAGCCCGGTCGCTTTTCCAAGAATCGGGCCGTAGACGCCCCAGCAGCACATTGTCAGCACCGCCCACAGCAGCGCCCATTGAATCCAGTCGTGTTTTTTCAAAATCGAAAGTGGTTTGAAATGAGAAGACTCCCGAAGAGAACTCATCCTGCCTGATGCGCAAGGGGCTTGTGTCGGAAAAGGTGGGGGAGGTTGAAGTCGCACGTGATTTTTTTAACACGAATTTTCAGGAATTGAGCGGCATTAGCACGAATTCACCGACAGCAACAGGTTCTCAGGAAATTCGTGCCAATACCGCGAAATAAACGGTAATTCGTGTTGGAAAAATTTTGAGCGAAGGCGCTCTGTTTCTATCTTCACCACTCCCGAAACAAGCCATGCGCTTCGCTACTGACAGGTTAGAGATTTTCGACTACGCTGACCGGACTCGCCTTCTGCGTTATGATCGATAAAGTTCTCGCCAATTGCCTTCGTCCCATCATTCAGGCGGAGTCGCGATTGCGGGGGCGCAAGGCACTGGCCCTGGTTTTGGGAACCGGCACAATTGCTGCGTTGGTTTTGCTGGCTCTCTGGCTGGGGCAGCAATGGTGGTCATGGGCTGCGGTGTTCGCTCTTCTCGGTGCGATGGTGTTTCTCATCGTGCTGGCATTGGCCTGGGCTTCTTCGCAAAGGCCAAATCTGCGCGAGCTGGCGCATCAGGTGGAGGAAAAGCACCCGGACCTGCGGGCAGCTTTGCTCACGGCGATGGATCAGAAGCCGAAGAAAGACGGCTCTTTCAGCTATCTGCAAACCCAGGTGTTCGGTCGTGTGACTGAGCATGCGATTCAGAATCAGTGGGTGCGTCAGGTTTCGAAGCGACGTCTCGCCGCTGCCGGTTGGTTACAGGGGTTGATGCTGTTGGCATTTTGCCTCGCCTTTGGTGCATTGTTATGGAAACGCCCCGGCACCGCTCCGATCGCTGAGGCTCCCCCGGTGACAGATCCGGTGGAAGCGCCGGCGGACGTGGAGATCACGGTCACTCCCGGTGACGCGGAGGTGGAAAAGGGTTCCCGAATGGTGGTGGAGGCAAACTTCACCGGTCGACTACCAAAGGGCGCGACACTGGTCCTGTCGGAACCGGGCGAAAACGGAACAGAGATCGGCCGCATCCCGATGCAGGCGGGGCTGGATGACAATATTTTCTCCGGATTGATTGCGAAAGTCGATTCTGACCAGCGCTATCGGATCGATTTTGAAAAAGAGAAATCCGAGACCTTTTCAATCACCACTTTTGAGCATCCGAAGCTGAAGAAATCCGATGCCACAATCACCCCGCCGGACTATGTCGAATCCGATCCGAAGACCATCGAGGATACCCGAAAGGTCAGCCTGATGGAGGGCTCGAATCTGGAATGGTCAATCGAGGTCAATAAGCCGGTCGCTATGGGCGAGCTTTTCGGCGAAGACGAGACGGTCATTCCGCTAAAGCCGAGTGCCGATGATCCGACCCGATTGGTCGCGGCTTATGTTCCCGAGAAAACGCAGAAGTATCGTCTGCATCTGGTGGATGACCGCGACCGGGTCAACAAGCGTCCGCCCTGGTTCACAGTGAACGTGAAAAAGAACCTGCCTCCGAAGCTGGACTTCATTTTTCCCAAGCGCGACGTCGAAGTTTCTTCGGTGCAAGAGTTGCCCGTGGAAGCCAAAGTCTGGGATGACGTTGCGGTGCTGAAGGCCGGTGCAGTTTTCCAGTATGGCGACAAGGAGGAAACCCTGGTGCTGCTCGATGAAAAGAAACCCGGCGGAAAGCACCACGCGATCCAGACGTTGTATGCGATTGAGAAACTGGGCGCCAAGCCCCGGGAGCTGGTTTCGTATCACCTGTTCGCCGAAGACATCGGACCGGACGGAAAAGTGCGCCTTTCGGAGAGCGATCAGTTCTTTGCCGAGGTGCGTCACTTCGAGGACATCTTTCGTGAGGGGCAAGGGCAGTCAGGTCCACCGGGCGAACAGGGTCAGGGACAGGCGGAACAACTGTTAAAGTTGCAAAAGGAAGTGATGAACGCCGGCTGGAAAGTGCTGCGTCGTCAGAATATGGGTCGCAAGCTGGAAGAGTTGCAGGATGACATCGGAGTGATCCGCGAATCGCAATTGATCGCAGCGCAACAAACCGCAGAAGCAATCGAGAAGGTGGAAGATGCTGAGCTGAAACAGATTTTTCTCGACGCGAAAAAAATCATGGAGCAGGCCGCGCTGGATTTTCAGCAGACGGTGGAGAAGCAAGAGCCGGAAACTCTCAAGGTTGCCTACAACGGCACCCGCAAAGCCTACGAAAAATTGATCGAAGCCCGGGCGCGCGAACACAATGTGACGCAAAGCGAGCAGCAGTCCCAGAGCGGTCAGCCACAGGAGCAGCAACAGCAGTTGATGAATCTGGAGCTAAAGCAAAAGGAGATGAAATACCAGGAGGAATCCCAGGCTCAGCAGGAACAGCAAACGGCCGAGCAAAAGGAAAACCTTGAGGTGCTCAACAAGCTGAAAGAGCTCGCACGCCGACAGGAAGC